>CATPCN010000001.1 GCA_955652855.1 uncultured Chthoniobacterales bacterium
AACCAGTTGGTTGCGTGCTTTCCTTCGGGGGCCAAGGCCAAATCTACTCGTCGTGCGTGCCTGGTTGTATCGCATCGACCGGAGTGCGGCGGCATGCCCGCGCCGCTCGGACTCGTGAGTGTCTGGGCTTCGCCCCGAATCGGACAGGAACAGCGCCAGTTGGTCGACTTCGTGTACGTGTGGCGCACCGTAGAAGCGTTCGTCGGCTTCCCATACAGCGTTTACGGCTCAATCCGGTTCGCCCAGACGCTGCTACAACAAACTAACGAGCGTCTGCGGGAGATAAGGGGATCGCAGGAACAGGAGCTGCGCCTAGGCGAGCTAACGTACGTCGCCCTCAGTCTGCACATGCGTGTGGACGGCGTCCATCGTCGCATCGCAAAGCGGATCGTCGATAAATCGAGTGACTAGCGCCACAGTTGTGCTGGCCGCCCAGGACGCGAAGACGCGCCAGGCACTGCAACTCCGTGATGCCGAATTAGTTTACGACGATGCGCACGTGGCCATTCTGCGCGTGGCCGCTCTGAGCGGCCAGCTTGAAGCGCGCCTAGCCGCGATGAATCTTGTGCGCGTTTTCGAAACTACATACATAAGCCACCTAAACTCGGACCAGAAGAGGCAGGAATTGGTTGCGGCATTCTTCGATTGGCTCGGCGTCGACTACGATAAACAAATCGATGCCGCCCGGAATCGCGCTTGCTACGAGTCGCTCTTTCAGACAGCGCGCTCAGTGCTGGGGCAGCATCCCGGTAGTCGGGTCTTGCTGGACATTGGCTGCGGACCAGGAACGATCATTACTACCGACATACCTCGGCTTGTTCCAACAATTCTCGGCTACGACATTTCTGAGAAAATGTGCGACGAGGCGCGCCGGCGAGGATTGCACGTACTGTCAGACGAAGAGTATGCCTCCAAGCGTACATGTGCGGACATTGCCTTAACTGTCTATGTGATGCACTACGAAGCAGGACAGCAGCAACTCCTCGATCGCATGTGTCAACACGTGGCGGCGTCGGGTGTTTGGGCAATGAACTTTCACAAGGGCATTGGATTAGAGAGCTTCAACGCTCGGCTCCGTTCCAATTCTGCTCTGCACCTACTCGAGGAAGTCGACAATCCCTTGTTTGGCCCTATCCTGGTAGTCGGAAGCCGTGACCATTAAGCACCTGACCGTGATCGCTGAGTCGACGATTGCTGCAGCCAACTCACCTTGGTCCGGTGTGCCGCAACTGCTACCAACTATTGATGCCCTATCTGCCAAAGAGTTAGTGTCTGTTTGCCAGATCGAGCGCCTGCAGCGGCTTGTTGTCCGCGACGTTTCGTTGGGTGACCTTCCCCCCCTTCCTGATGACCTTTTTGTTCCGCCCGCGATCACTGCACTCGGATCGCGAACGTGCATCATTTCTGGCGCCAACAACGATGTTTACCCTGCCGAGAAGCTTTGGTTGCAACTGCTGCCGAATTGGGTTGAACAAAGCGAGGGATTTCCCGTCGAGGGCGGCCGTTGGGCAGAGCAGGATTTGGAGGGCTACCGGGTTTACACGCTAGATAAGCACGTAGCGCACCGATTGTCAGAATGCGTCGCCCGGTATCGAAGATTCAGTGCAAGCCGTGGCGCACAGTTCGCACGGTCTGCGAATTACATGGGTTCCAAATCTGTATTGGCCAGCCAACTCGTCGACATTCTTGATACATTCGAGAATCCCGATACAGTCGTGCTGGACCTGATGTGTGGCTCTGGTGTCATGGCAGGCGCATTCGCCAAGTCGCACCGCACATTCGCGTCCGATGCGCAGTGGTTTTGTAGACTGCTCGGGCTAGTGCAAGGCGGAGGCATGACCCACCGGCGTGGTCTGGAGACCGCCGAGAAGGTCGTCAAGATGGCCCGCCAGCATTTCTCTCAGTTGTCAGCGGGCGTGATTCGGCGGATTGAAGACGAGGACCGTCTCCTAAACTCCGAGTTGACTGCATCCATGCACGAGAGTGCCTTCGCGCGCATGCGGGAACGCACTGTTGAATGGACGAGGCAGCACCTGGGAAGTTTGGATGCCGTGACAGACGCGGCGAGGCGCGGTGAGCTTTTCTCCCACTTGTACGCTGGCGTCTATTTCGGTGAAAGGCAGGCAGCCGAGTTGGACTGCTTGCGACGAGCGATCGACAGTATTGAGGACGATTCGGGCCGTGATTGGGCTCTGGGCGCCCTGGTATGTGCGGGAAGTGCCTGTGCGTACACCTATGGCGGACACTTCGCACAACCCAAGCTCGACATATCGGAGAACGGCAAGATTCGGGGTGACCTGCGCGAAGCCCTTCAGCAGCGATCGCTGTCGCTGACGCACGAATTTTTCGTCCGGTTGAGTAGCTTGGCCCAGGAAAGCGAAGAGATTCGGCACCCCGTTCGACTTGTGGAAGGCCCGTGGCAAGAAGCGATCGAAGCGGTCGCTGTGTTAGCCAAGGGCCAGCGGGTGTGCGTCTATGTGGACCCGCCGTACACGCGTGATGAATACAGTCGCTACTACCATGTTCTCGAGGCCATTGTGCGCAACGTTCCCCAGGCGGTCTCAGGCAAGGGACGCCTCCCTGCCAGGGGCAGCCCTGGTCGCTTTGCTTCCCCATTCAGTGCGCGGCGATCGGACGTTGCCGAAAATGAAATCGCCGACGTTTTGACGGGCTGCTTGGGGCGGGGCTGGAGTTGCCTCTGGAGCTACTCCAACTCTGGAACTGCATCGGTCGCACATACCCTTGAACTTGTGGCCGATGGAGCGGGCGCGGTAGAGATCTTCAAGATGAACCACATCTACAAAGCGCAAGGCAAGCGAATGGCCAAACACGTATCGGAGTATGGAGTCCACCTGCAGCCAGCCAAGCGTTGACGTTATACAACTCGTGCTAGCGCACCATTCCTAAGTAGCTTATTTTTGGGAAATCGCATTTGTCGAAAGCAATGGATTGCGCGATGCCATTCTAATTCGCGACCGGAGAATTCCGCCCCTGGCGGTGCGGGTGACTCGGTGACAGACCAAACGACGTGGCAATCGCGATCCATTCCTTTCCGCAACGCTCCCCACGTGCCCGCTCCTTTCCGCAAACAACAGGGCCGACGGAGCATCGTCGGCCTGAAGTAGGTGGTGGAGAGGCGGCAGATCGAACTCTCGACCTTCACTCGGTGGCGTGAGTACGAGCAGCGTGCCAAGACTCTAGAGCTCCAACTCGCAACCGTTTACGCGTTGTGTTGCGAGTAGGCCGTGGTTGGGCAGTCTTCCGCTTGCGGCGAGAAGCGGTCGCTCGGTCGGCAGCCATTTCGGGGCCCGCTGGCGAAGGCTGGCGATGTGCGAAAAGTGCGGTTGACCGCGACTACCTTCGGCGTTTGTCAGACGATTATCCAGAGGGGAGAGAGTAGCAGCGGCGACAGCGGTCGCCTCGGCCTTGGCCCCTTGTGTCCTGTTGGTAAGGCCACCAAGACGATGTGCCGCCGGCGCTCGTCAAGGGGTCCTTGTGCGTCACAGTGATTCTGTCGCGGTCGTCGGCGATTCCGCCCGTCGTTGCACCCTCCTTTAGCACGAAATCCCGATCGTTACGTGCTGTCTGCAATTGATTGCCCCACGTGCCGTTAAACTTCCTATCCGTGAATGACCGTTGTACACTTTGTCGCGTTCAATCGATGACTCGCCTATGGAGAACGCATGACAGCTTCGAAAAGCAAGCATGCCGCCGACAGTCCATTAGTGCTGCCGGTAATCGCGGGCAAACACGGTTCGCGCGAGACGATTGTCGTTTCCGGCACCCTCGTCGCTGTCGTGCCTCAACTGGCGACCAAGGGCCCTGCAGCCGATCGGATTCGAGCCCTGGCCGAAAAACTCGACAAGGAAGGAAAGCTCGACAAGACTGAGCTTGATACGATCCTCACCGACGATGAGGTGATGTACATCGTGGTGGGGAAATGGCCCCCACCCACGATCTCGCCTGCCGAACCGCCGGTCCTGTCCGAGCGTGCGCAACAGCTCGTCGACGGGCTGCGCAAGCGTGACGTCGTGACGATGGTGCTCGGACCATGGCCGCCATGAACAAGATGAATGACATCACGGGGCTCGGTGGGGCGCCGGAACACCCAGCCTCGCACGTGGAACCTGCGCTGGAAGCGGGCGATGGTGCGCCGCCGCCGGTGCCGCAAGGTCCGGCGACCAACACGCAGCCGCAGAATCCGCTTGCCACTCAGAATCCGCCTGCCGCTCAGAATCCGCCCACCGCCGAGAATGCGTCCGCCGCCCAGAATGGGTCCGTCGGGGACGCACCCGCAGACGGCAAGGAACAGGGCTACTTCAAGTTGTGGCCCGCCAACGAGAAGGGCCTGCCGATCAGGTACGCCGCCGGTGCGACACCCGATCTCGCGGACGAGCACGCCGTCGAGATCTACATGGGTCCCAATCCGAACGGACCGCCCACCGTGCCGACGGACCAGGCCGCCTTGCAGGCGGACTTGGACAAGGTGCTGCGGACGATTCAGCTGCTGTACAAACCGTCGGAAACCAATGCAACCGTTGCCGACAAGAAGGCATTTCGCAACTATTACGTGCGGCTGTTCTCGCTCGGTCAGCTCGGCCTCGAAGGTAAGGAGGTGGCGACATCCGTCGCAAGCGACGCGCTGAAACGCTTGACCGCCGACCTTATCGACGACCATGCAGGGCGCATCAAGAACGGGCACTTGCGCACGCTCGGCATGCAGGCGTGCAAGCTGTCCCTGTGGTTCCTGGCCGTGTTCATCGCGCTCAGGGTATGGCCTGACCTAGCTACCAGTTTTTTCCAGTGGTTCGACGTCGACAGGATGATCCTGTCCAACTTCATGTTGTTGTGGGCCGGCTGCTTCCTCGGGGTATGGCTGTCGTACGGCGTACGCACCACGTCCTTCACGCTCAGAGATCTCACTATTACCGACAGCGATCGGCTCACGCCCTTCATCCGGCTCGTGTTCGCCGGTTTCCTGACGATGATCCTCGGACTGCTGTTCGTGCTGGGACTGGTCGAAGTCAAGATCGGCACCTATCCGATAACGAACATCGCCCACAACGCGACGCTTGCCTTCGCGATCGGCGTCTTCTGTGGATTGAGCGAACTCGTGCTGCCGAACGCCGTCGCCAAGCGGGCAAGCGATTTCATCGGAAAGATCACATAGCGGGCTGGCGCCCAGACTTGCCTCTACGGGATCGCTCGGTTTCTGCAACCAGTATCTCCACGATACCCAAAGCCCGCGGTTCGCAGTCGCAATCGATGCGATGAGCAGGACCGGGCATCGCGCCAAAAATTCCTGCAGAGCGATGGGCTCACGTCTCGCCTCGTGACCGCACTTCCCGTCGCCAGCGAAAGGAATGGTCGTCCATGAGAAAGTCTTGTTCATCGCCACGCTCGCGTGAGCGCTGGCGACGGCGGCTGCGGCGCAGGTGCCCGCCGAGCAATCCACTCCCGCGACGAGTGCGCCGGCACACCCTCCGATAGCCGGGCCGTCGACCTGTTAAAGTTGATGGAGATCCTGGAGATCCGAAATGGCTTGGCGGTCGGCACGGTGGTCTCCGACGCCGACGGTGTTGGCGAACCGAACGCTGCGTTTGCGATGCTCGATGCGATACGAAGTACCCGCCGTCGCCATAGTTCCGGCGCGAACAAGGCCTACGACACGACTGACGTCGTGGCGGCCTGCCGCGAACGCGACATCACGCCGCACATTGTTCGCAATTGCACCCGTCGCGCCGACATGAGAACTGCTATCGAGCAAACGTGAATGGCGTTTTCAATGCTAGATCCTATAATCGCATTCCATGCACAGGCAGCGCATAGTCGCACGTCCAAGGACCGCTTCACGCCCTGAGGTAGTCCGTCAAGCGTTTTGCGCAGTTCGATGAAGCTGTTTGAGCAAGGGGGAGCCGCGCTGCCGCAACGCGTTGAGATATGTTGATTCGTCGTAGGGTATGCCGGCTTGCCAGCAGCGGTAAAGAATGCGGATCCACTTGAAGGCCAGCGCACGTACCGCCGCTTGGTGGGAGCTGCCCCTGTCGCGCTGCTGCCGATAGTAGACGCCAGCCCAGAAGGATTTGTTAATAGTCTGTCCGGCCCATTCCACAAAGGTCTGCCGGACAAACGTCGGGCATTGCCACCGCCAATGCACCCAACGCTTCTTGCCGCTGCGCTCCGTGACGGGTGCAATGCCGGAGTACTTCTGGAGTTCATCGGCGCTCATGAAGCGCTCGCGCTGTTCACCGAAGGCGGCGAGCAGACGTGGCGCCAGGTGTGGACCGGCTCCCGGTAACGGGCTGAATAGCGCGTAATCCGGAAGGGTGGCGGCCACGGCGGCGATCTGCCGGTCAAAGCGATCGATGGCTTGGAGGGTGACACCCAGTTGCTCGACCAGCACCAATCCGACCAACAACGCGAAAATTGCGATTTACCTTGACAACTACAGTCGCGGCGGACCTAACAGTGGTGGTCACACGAACGTTCCAGTCGCCGCATCGGCGGTCGACTTGAGTAAATTGGACGTCAGGTCGTTGCTTGCGCTATACATCACTGATCTGCAGCAGTTCAATTCGACGATCAACGTAGCATTCGACCCCCTTAGCCCGAACGACTATTCCTACAATATCGTTCTCTTGCAGGATGGCATGCGTTTTTTGGGATCTTGGGTGTTACCGGCGCTGTATGGGATGTTAGGTGCCGTGATTTTCCATATGCGGCGACTATTAGATCCCAATCTACCCAATCCGACGTTGCTCCGATTCATGTATCGCATCGTGCTTGGTGGATTTGCGGGCATTATCCTCGTGTGGTTTTGGACTCCGTCAACGCCAGCGCATTCCGTGGCCGAATTTGCTCCGCTTACCTCCTTCGGCCTCGCCTTTTTGGTTGGCTTTAGTACCGACGTGTTCTTTCAGGCGCTGGATCGTCTTGTTAGCTACTTATCGAGCGCGATTGCGAAGTAACGGCACGACGTCAGTTCAATTGTCATCTTGGGACGGCGCCGATGATTCGATGTTACGTTGGAGACGCGACAGAAAATAATTTCGCCGAGGCCATTGACAAGCGCGGCGTCGTCGGCGTCTACTGGTCAGCAATGGTTTGGCGGTTGCAGTCGCAATGATCAACAGGGGAGGTTGAGACATGGCACTCGTCGTCTTGCCCGCGCGACGGATTGTCCTGCGTGGCGCTCTTTCTTCAATTCCGTAAATCTCCGAAGTCACCCTGAACGGTGCAGGCGTGCCGCGCTGCATGCGCTGTCGTGTTGGACGCCGTGCGGTTGCTCGCGCTACTGCCGGACGCGCTGCGAATTGGCACGCGAATTCATTTCTTTCAAGACGAAATACATGGACCCAACGACCATAGAGGCGAGCAAGATTCGGCGTAATCGCATGGGAGGGTTCACCGCGACCACAATACTGGTGATGGCCACTTTGTGGTGGTCACCCGCCACTGTTGCCCTTGGCACCGCGATGACGGGCAAGATCACTCGTGTCGTGACGCTTCCGGCTGGAACCGACAGGACGTTTACGTCCAGTACAGGAATTGTGTTTGTAAACGTCACAGGAACAATCTCCGGGACGATACCGCCATGCGACACGGCGTCCAATACTTCGGTGGCTTCTTATGCCATCGATCTTGGCAATCCAGGTGGTAAAACCGCTGTCATACAACTCCTTCACGCGCAGGCACTTGGCTACAACGTAACAGTGATCGGAACCAGCAACTGCACTCTCTGGGATTTGCATCGTGAAGATTTCTTCGATGTCAGCGTCGTCTACCCATAAGAGCGCAGGAGTGCCATGACGAAGCCGTTGCGACGAGAGCTGCGTTTGGAGGGACACCGTCGCGTCCGTGGGCGTTTCACAGACTATCTGTAGATCAGTAATCCCGAATTGTTGGTGAGCGCAGGAAGGCCAGGAATGTGTTGGTTATGTCGCTAGTTACCGTGTCCATTCTTGAGGGTTTGGTTTCGTCGGTCAGTCGCAAGCCGACAACCGGCGCGCACTTTGCCGAGCCGCGGCGAGGCTTGAATGCCGTTGCGGCAAAACGGATTGGGAATGGCGTCACTGGACGGAGAGCTGTCATGGCTCTTTTCCTGGGGATGGCGACGACTTGGTGCCAACCGCTGCCTGCTCAATCGCCGGCACAGGCGGTTTCCTCGATGCTTGGCCTGCCCCATCTGGAACGAACGGAGCAGATGACGCCGGCTTTGATCGACGTCGGTCGCAAATTGTTTTTCGATCAACGATTGAGCGTAGACGGCGCGATAAGTTGTGCCAGTTGCCACATTCCAGAGAAGGCGTTCACCGATGGCAGGAAAGTGGCCTCGGGAGTGAACGGTAACGCCGGTACGCGCAATGTCATTAGCCTAATCAACGTTGCCTATCAAGGATCACTTTTTTGGGACGGTCGGCGGCAAAGCCTGGAAGCGCAGGCAAGCGACCCGTTATTCAATTCGCGCGAGCATGGACTCAGCAATGAGGACCAAGTTCTGCAGGTGATCCGCACCGATCCCGCTTATGTGGCGAGCTTCAAAGACGCAGCGAATGTAGGTGCGCGTGACCTCGGGCTCGCGCAGGTCAGAGCTGCGTTAGCGGCCTTTGAACGCTCGCTGTTGGCCGGTAACTCCGCATTCGATCGTTACTACTATGGTGGAGACCCAGGCGCGCTCGCAGCGACCGAGCAACGCGGTTTAGCGCTGTTCAGGGGTCGCGCCCAATGCGTGTCCTGTCACACCATAAAGTCAGACGGGGCGCTACTAACCGATGGCAAATTTCACACCGCGGGTGTCGGCATTAAACAGATCGAGTCCCAGCTTGGTTCGTTGGCCTTGCGTGTCGCCGCGGCCACCGACGAAGAACTCGGTCGGCTGATCACCTCGGACGCGGATGTCGCGGCGCTGGGCCGGTTTGCGGTAACGCGCAAGCCTACCGACGTGGGCCAATACAAGACCCCCAGCCTGCGCAACGTGGCCCTCACCGCTCCGTACATGCATGACGGCAGTGTGGCAACACTCGAAGAGGCGGTAGAGCGCGAACTCTATTACCGCAGTGTTCAATCGAATCATCCGGTGATCCTTACGGAGAGCGAAAAATCGGATTTGGTTGCCTTTTTGCGCGCACTTACCAGCGCGGTTTGGCCTCTGAACCAAGACGGCACCGACGAAGGCGTTGCCGCAGGGAGCAGCCGAACCGAGAGTCGCGGTAAACCTCAACTTCACAATTAGTTCTCAAGTGGCACATCCGCGAATTGCTTTGGAAAGGACAACCTCGTTCATGGGTAATGCGCTAAGTCTCCGGATTCAGGTTACGGCAATCGGCATTAGCTTTTTGGTATCGATGGCTGCAATTGCGCAGCCCGCCATTTCCCCACCCGTAGTGCTTCCTCCTAATGCTCCTCCGATACCCATTCCGGGATTCACGCGCACAGACCCGCGACTGCCGATCGCCACGGGATTGGCGCTCGCTCCCGGTGCGGTCTGGAAACCAACGACGAATCCAAATCTGCCCGTTGCGCAGGGCTTACCGTTTCTGGCGCTGCCAACAGGCTCGTCGGCGCTTCCGATAGCTGTTGGAACGCAGCCTCCGTCGGGTTTCCCGAAACCTCCCGATCTTTCAAAGATACCGATAGCTACGGGACAGGCGCTTGCCCCCGGTGCCGCGTGGAAGCCGACGACGAATCCAAATTTGCCGGTCGCGTCAGGTTTTCCGTTGCCGCCTGGTGGCGGTGGGCCGTAGAAGCGGCGAAGTCCTTTTCACTAACCTTATGGGAAAACGAAAATGAAACTCACTATTTATCTCTTGGCCACGATTGCCGCTCTGACAGTATCGTCATTGGCGAACGCTGCGCAGACAGTGTACGGGCCGCTGCACATCGTGGGAGTCTTTGCGCGCGACGAGCCTCCCAACTTAGCCGGAGGGCGGGGTTTCTACATTCAGGTCGACGTTCAGATTCCGATGACCTCATGCAGTACGAGTGGCAATACGATTTACCTAATCGTGCCGAAGAAACTAAGCGGCGGTTCCACCGACAACCTGGTCTATCGAGACTTATACAACACTGCGGCATTGGCGTTTGCGTTGCAAAAGGGGATCTACATATGGGTAGACAGCTGCGCGGCAGGGTCGCCTGAAGTCTGGGGCATCGACATGCTCGTCTAATAACCGGACGACCGAAGCACGACCCTCGTGTTGACGTCGATTTCGCAGTCAGACTTCGCTCGCTTTCTTGTCTCGTTTGCCGGGCGGAGCGCCGGTCTGCAGCTACAACGATTTGCAGGAAGCCGGGAGACCAGCAGGTGACAGTACCGTTAATGCTCAAACATCTCGGGGCCCAAGCCACTGGCTTTGGCAGCACGCTGTCATCAGTGCGATGGAGTTTTTGGGCTGGTCGCAAAACTACGGCTATCAGTGCATTGCAGGCAAGACGTTGCGTCGCATCGATATTCCCGAGGGCGCCGTCGGCAACGTGGCTGGGAATTACTCAAAACCATCAACCTTGACACGCCGCACCGAATTGGGAGTAGAGGCTCCGATGCAGAAATATCGACCGCTCAGAGGGGCATTGTTGTCCGGGCTCATCGCACTGCTTGCGTGGCCGCAGCCAGCAATGTCGCAGACCGCTGATGATGACGACGACAGCATCATTCCGCTCATTACCGGCCTGGTCGCCAAGGATTCCCCTCCGGCGGTCGCGATCACATCGCCGACAAATGGTGCTCAATTCATCAACGACACGCCGGTTACTTTAACGGCGACGGCGAGCGATTCTGATGGGACCGTACGCAGGGTCGCCTTCTATGCCAGCGGCGGCACCACACCGATTTGCACCGCCACGCAATCGTCGAGCCCTTACTCGTGCTCCTACGCCTTTCCGAGCCTCGGTACGGTCGCCCTGACCGCGGTCGCCATCGACAACTTGGGCAAAAGCACTACCTCTGCGACGGTCAACATCACGATAATCCCGACATCGGTCCGGCAATATGTCTACGACGCCTTGAGCCGTCTGACCGGGGTCATCGCTGCGAACGGCGACGCGGCGCGCTATGTCTACGATCCCGCCGGTAATACGACCCGCATCGACCGCTTTGGGTCGACCGGAACGGCGCTCCTGGGTACCGAGCCGCCCTCCGGCACGGCGGGCGCGACCATTACTCTTTCCGGCATTGGATTTAGCACGACCACCACGCAAAACGCGGTTACGTTCAATGGTGTCGCTGCCACCGTCATCTCGGCCACGGCCAATCAACTCGTCGTAACGGTACCGAGCGGCGCGTCGACGGGCACGATCTCCGTCACCACGTCTGCCGGCACCGACACCAGCGCGTGGACATTTACGATCCAGGCACCACCGCCCGCGGTTTCCATTTCCGGATTCTCACCGAGCAACGGGACGCCGGGAGTCACCCCAGTCACTATCAGCGGTGCCAATTTTGCTACGACGACGGGTGGCAACGAAGTTAAGTTCAACGGCGAGATCGCTACCGTTTCGTCGGCGACCGGGACCAGCATCACCGCGACCGTTCCCGCCAATGTGACGACGGGCCACATTACGGTCCGAAACAGCAATGGCACCGGGACCAGCTCAAGCATGTTTACCGTGCCACTACCGGCGTCGCTGCCAGCCGCTTCGCAGACGCAGACCATTGCAATTGATGGGTCGACAGTCAGTTTCTCTCCAGGCATTGTGGCCCCAGCGTCCGGCGTTGTGCTTTTCGACGGGACCGTGGGCCAGAACCTCGGCCTGGGTGTTTCTTCCTTCACCGGAACGGGAGCCTCGGTCACGGTGTTGCGACCCGATGGTACGACGCTCAGCCCCGTAAGCTCGGTGTCGGCGGCCGGCGCCACGCTGACGATTCCCAGTCTTCCGTTTACGGGCACGTACGCGATTGTCTTTGCCCCAACCTCCGGGACCGCGAACGCAACATTCACCTTGTCTAACCCGCTGCCGGGGACGATCGGCGTGGACGGGGCAGGCTCAAGCATTAGCTCGACACGTGTTGGTCAGAGCGCGCGCTACACCTTTGCAGGCACTGCAGGCAAAGGATATGGAATCACGCTGCAGGGTTCGGGGGCATCGGCAAATCCCAACATGACTGTTTATCAAGTTGGCGGGATGTCGCTGGCTGCGAAAACTTCGATTAGTTCCTCCGGTCCCCCGGTCGCAACGACCCTGGCGAAGACTACAGGTGCGTTTACGGTCGTCGTAGATCCGACGTCGGCCACGCCGCTTAGCAACTTGTCGGTAACGGTCCTAAACGACGCCTTGGGGACGATTACATACGCGGGACCTCAACAGACGGCAACCGTTGACGTGCAAGGCCGCGCAACGCTACTGGCGTTTAATCTTGCCTCGTCTGCAAAAGTTAACACTTATGTCTACTCCACGTCCGGGCCATACGGAATCAAGATTATCGATTCAACCGGCTCCGTTGTAGCACCTGGAACGGCAGTCTCGGGGAGCTACTACGTCTGGATCTATCCGACAGGCTATTGGACAGGATCAGTATCCGCGCTACTGGGCATC
>CATPCN010000002.1 GCA_955652855.1 uncultured Chthoniobacterales bacterium
GACACATTGCTCAGCAATGCGGCTCTGACCCGTTACCGCAACCGTATGATTCGAATGGGAGCCGGTCGCCGGCCTCTCGATCGAGTCGACGGCGCCCCGATCTTCGGCCTCATCTGCGACAACGAAGTCTCGGATGCGCTGAAAAGTGAGACTGCAATCACCGAAGCTTTGAAGTTCAGCGGCCGTGCCTCTGACCTCCTGAGCCCGCTCGGTGTTGAGAAGTCCTACAAGAACTTCTTCCACATTATCGATGACACCGCTCCTCGCTACACGTTTGTCTCAACGCAAACGGTGCAGAGCGTGACCATCACCGCCGCTGGTTCCGGTTACTCGGCAGCGCCAACCGTCACCTTTACGGGTGGTGCTGGAAGCGGTGCGGCAGCGTATGTCGTAATGAACAGCGGAGCAGTTTCAAACATCGTTGTGACCAACCCCGGCTCAGGTTATACCTCAGCCCCAACAGTCGGCTTTGTCGGTGGCTCGCCTTCAGTGGCAGCGACCGGAACGGCCGTGGTCGGTGGTTCCTACGCAGAACAGTTGCCTTACTCGACCTCAAGTTCTTCGAACTGGGGCACGACCTTCGGCAACCGACTGGTTGAAAACGCAGCTTACGAAACAGCAGCTTACACCAAGAGCTTCATCTTCCATCAGGATGTGATGAGACTCCTCTATCCGAATTCGACGACCTCGAGTGCGGCCGGTGTGACCTTCGACCCGGTTCTTTACCGTGGCGATTGGAAATGGTTGAACGTGATCAACGTTGATTCGACTTCTCCGGCCTACAACCCGGATGGGACGATCGGCAAGTTCCGTGGCGTCTTCTGCGCTGCGACCAAGCCGGGCGTAATCGAATACGGATTCACGCTTATCCACAAGCGGCCTGGATTCTAATCTGGGTTGCAGTAACCCTCGTTAGTTTTACACACAGCGCCTCAAGGAAACTTGGGGCGCTGAAGTAAAACCGACAATCCTAATAAAATGGAGACCCCCCTAAATGCTACCCACTACATTCGTTCCTAGCGCACCCTATACTCTGGCGTCGCGCGTTCTTACCGCAGTAACCCCCAACGATAACAATGACCTCACGCCTTTTGCGTTTCGAGGTCTCTACATCGGAGGCACCGGTAACGTGGCTGTTGTCCCGGTCGAAAATGACCAGACCGTAGTCACGTTTAGCGCCGTGCCAGTAGGCACAATATTGCCGATTCAAGTGCGCAAAGTTAAAGCGACTGGAACAACCGCTACTCTTATCATCGCGCTCAGTTAAGCGGAAAGGCTTTCAGCTATGGCCGCAGCGACGCACAACATCATAATCGAAATCGGTTCGACGTTCACCGATTCGTTTCAGCTTCAGAATGCAGTAGTTCCGCCGACCAATTTCGATCTCACGGGTTACACGGGATCGGCGATGGTCAGGGTAAACCCAGGCGACAAAAACCCGCTCGCAACTTTTACTGTCACGATCGCGGCCCCAGCTACGCTCGGGCAGATTACCATGACAATTTTGGCTGCTACTACGGCAACCTTAAAAGCCGGCGTCTATTCTTATGACTTGGTCATAACAGCGGGTGCTGTGCAAACTCGGTTAATGGCTGGCACAGCTACTGTCGTCGCGACCATCACTCGGTAAGGAGTAGCGCATGTCTCAGCCGATCTTGATCACTGAGAACACTCAGATTACGATCAATGAGCAGACGAACGTAATCTCGATTGCCCCTATTTCTCCGGGCATCAATATTCTTACCCTTGGCACTCAAGGTCTTCCCGGCCCCACTGGCCCCACTGGCCCCACTGGCCCCACTGGAATTGGCTTGCCGGGGGTAGATGGAGATGACTGTCAAGATGGTTCACCTGGTGCTCCTGGTCCTCCCGGCACCCCCGGCGCTACCGGTGGGACTGGCCCCATTGGAATTGGCCTACCTGGGGTAGATGGGGAAGATGGTCAAGATGGTGCTCCCGGCACGCCTGGCACTCCTGGCACGCCTGGCACTCCTGGCACGCCTGGCACTATCGGAGTTGGCATACCTGGTGAAGACGGCCAAGATGGACAAGATGGTTTACCTGGTCTTCCCGGCCCTGCTGGTCAGACAGGACCTATCACGGTAAATGATTATGCTGTTCCGGTTCTCACAATTCCGGATACCGGGAGACTGGCCCAACCAACTCGGTTCACTTTATCAGGAACGGAGCGATTAGTCATTCAAGGCACCGGACGGCTTGTGATTTCAGATTTAGGCGAACAAGACTTGGCAGGGCTTCCGGTGCTGAATGCAACCATTCAGCCATCTTTTACTATCCCGCCCGACCGGAAGCTAGTAACCTTTAATCGGATTACTCTACTGGGAAATAGTCGTGCCACTCTGCTCGGAAATTCGCGGCTGATCATCACCGATAACAACAACCCCGTTCCGACATCTCTGTTACCGCGCACCGTAGTCGACACCAATCCGGCAACGATAACTCCGAACACTGATACGACAGATGTTTACATCGTGGTCGCGCTGGCACAATCGTTGACAATCAATAACCCCGTCGGTTCTCCGGTGCAGGGGCAAAAGTTGTTGTTCCGGATTAAGGACAATAACACCTCGCGTGTGCTTACTTTTGACACACAGTATCGTAACACATCCATCGTGATACCAACGGCCACGACACTCGGTATAACACTTTACGCCGGGTTCATTTACAATTCGACCGATACCAAGTGGGATATTATAGGACTAGCATAAGTGGCAACTCGATACAAACTAGACGCGACCGCTACTACGCCGCCACCATACTTTCCTAACCCGGCATTTGACGCAGATTGGGGCACTACAGCCAGTATGGTAAGAAGATATTTAGCCCCGGGTAACGAAGGTGCGCTATCGGGACAAAGTATACTTACCGGGACGGTCCCTATTAAGATTGGTTTCGAACAACTCATCTCTGATCGGATAGGAGTTGTGAATTTTAACGGGACTACCTTTTCTACGGTTATATTAACTTCCGTAAGTAGCGCTCTTGCTACAGTTGTCTTGAGAGTAGGCATTCGTTTGTGGCACGCTGACGGGACGTTCACAACCTTAATCGCTAACGCTGACAACGACACCTCTTGGCCGGTCCAGGCAAGACAAGCCACTCGAATAGCAAGCGCCGTCACGCTGGGCAACGTCACTTCACAATACGGCGACCGGATAATTGTGGAAATAGGGGGAAATGTTTCGACCAGCTCGAACAAGACGGCTACCCTCACATTCGGTGCCTCGGGATTAGACTACGCCCTGACCTCCGGCCTCACAACCCTCCTCACCCCTTGGCTTGAATTTAGCGCCGCGATCCCGGCTGCCCCGAGCGGTTTGCTTCCGTTCTTTTTCCCCTAATTAAAACCACTTGCGGGTTGCTCCAACC
>CATPCN010000003.1 GCA_955652855.1 uncultured Chthoniobacterales bacterium
CTGGTAAGATTTCCGTCACGATCGGTTTCTGAAATTTCCCCGACTTAGCGAGTTTTTCTTTGGACGCTTCCGCCAGTTTTTTTTCCTCATCATTGCCGTAGAAGATCGCGGCCTGATAACTTAGCCCGATGTCGTGAAACTGTCCGTTGGCCTGCGTCGGGTTGATGTTGCGCCAGAAAATATCGAGCAGTTGGTCGTAAGAAATTTGCGCAGGATCGTAAGTCACTTCGATAGATTCTCGATGTTGCGTTTCGTGCGCGGAAACTTTTCCGTAAGTCGCATCGGTTGCGCTCCCGCCCGTGTAACCGACCACGGTTTTGATCACGCCTTTTGCGTGATCGTACGGCGGTTGCATGCACCAAAAACATCCCCCGGCGAAGATTGCTGTTTTGGTTGAGCCTGCACTTTGGCCCACGCCCGATTGGATGCCGATGAGGCAAGATAACGCCAGCGTCAAGGCGGTGATCGTTCGTTTCATGCCGGCTTAGACAAGGCTGCTTCAAATTTGTTCCCGCTATTCGCGCAACCTCGCGCTATTTTAAGGTCGAGATGCGCCAGAGCAGCAAACTTTCGCCCGCGGCTGCGGCAATCGAACTTGTTCCTCAAAATTATTTTGCGCCGCTCGATCTTAAAAACGTTTTCGGACGAGAAGCGCCGCTGGAAGTTGATCTGGGTTGCGGCGACGGAACTTTTCTCGCCGAGCTGGCCGCGCAAGATCGACATAAAAATTTTCTCGGCACGGAACGTTTGCTCGGCCGCGTACGCAGTGCATGTCGCAAGATCGCGCAAAGCGAGTTGAGCAATGCGCGCATTTTGCGCGTCGAGAGCGCCTACGCCGTTCGCCATCTTTTTCCGGAGCAATCAGTCGATCGGTTTCACTTGTTGTTTCCCGATCCGTGGCCCAAGCGGCGTCATAATCGCCGGCGCATCGTCACGGAAGAATTTCTCGAATCAATCCACCGCTCGCTCGCTCCACGGGGAATGCTTCAAATCGCAACCGATCAGACCGATTATTTCGAATTGATGCACGATCTGGCTTCGCGCTTCCCGGGATTTGCAGTTGTTCGTGAATCCGCCGCGCCGCCAACAACAACGTTTCAAAAACATTTTGAGCAGCGCGGTGTTAAGATTCATCGAGTCGCGCTGCGAAAAGTTTCCGAAGTCAGATAAGAAGTCGCCTCCCAATGGTTTCGAAAAAAGTTTAATTCGACGGCGCCGGTTTCGTCCTGACGAAATAATTTGATTCCGCGCGCCCGCACCATCTCCGCCCAGTCGTCCGGAATGCGCTCGCTCTGCGGAAAATCGCGCGATGTTGCGACGATTACGAGCGGCCGCACCGCATCGAGAAATTCCGCCGAGCCGGAAATGCCGGAATGATGCTGACCCTTAACGATGATGTCGCTGCGTAGCGACGCGGCGTGTTCGAGTAGCGCGCGCTCCGTCGGTTCGCCACTATCGGACATGAAGAGTATTCTCGGTTTTCCATCGACAAGAAGCTGCGCCACGATGGTCTGGTCATCCGCAATCGACGCGCCGAAATTGCGGGGCGGAAAAATAATTCGCGCGGTCACCTCGCGCGAAAGCTTAATTTCGTCGTTCGCCGTGTACAGACTGCGCGGAATTTTGCGCTCAGCAAAGTCGGCGATCAAGGCATGATGAACGCGCGATCGATCGTGTGCGCTTGTGTCGATAATAGTGCGCGGCCGAAAATTCTGAACGACTGCACTCGCGCCGCCGATGTGCGCGGCGTCGCCGTGACTGAGCAGCAAACCGTTGAGGCGATTGATTCCGCGACTGCGCAAATAATCTCGCACCACGCGCTCGAAGTCGCGCTCCCCACCGCTGTCGAAAAGCCAATCGCTTTCGCGCGTACGCACGTGCACCGCTGCGCCTGTCCCAAGATCGAGAACAGTGATCGCGGCGTGCGCGCCGTTCGGCCAGTGCGGGCGCTCGGCATAAAAATGTCCAGCCGGCCATTGCGCAAAAAGATGCACGATGGCGAGGACGAGACGCGCCAAAACCCAGTTCGTGTTATTGAAGATAAGAGCGAGCGACGATGAGATTGGCGCCGCAATCATTGAAAGCATGCCGCCGGCTAGGACGAAGAACGCAATCGGAATGACGACGAGATTTGCGAGCAGAGAAATCGGCGTGACCAGATGGTAATGCCAAAGCATTAGCGGCAACGAACCGACCCACGCCGCCGCGGAAACCGATGCGGCACGTGAGATCCACCAAAGCGTTCGGTCAACGATACGTCGCGGCCGGCTGAATAAACTGCGCGGCAAAAAGCGATCGGCCTCGAACCAGCGGCGAAACAATCGGAAGAACGGCTCGGTGAGAAGAATGATTCCGGCGACGACCGCAAACGAAAGTTGAAAACCAACGGAAAATAATTCGTTCGTGTCCCAAGCGAGAATCAACGCCGCGGCCGCGGCCAGACTATTCAGCGCAAAAACTTTTCTCTCGATCAAAAATCCGCCGAGCAAAACGGCACTCATGAGCGCGGCGCGCACGCTTGACGTGTGAAGCC
>CATPCN010000004.1 GCA_955652855.1 uncultured Chthoniobacterales bacterium
CCTACCCGCGGACGTTACGCGAGCAGCGTCGATGTCCGCCTATTTGGTGTTGCTCCGGATGGAGGTTGCCGCGTTTCACCCGCTCCCCGTTGCCGGGCAGCGACTCGTCTCTGTGGCCCTGTTCCTCGCCTTCGTCCACCGCGCGAGCGGCGACTTATAACGGCCGGGGGTTACCCGGCATCCCGCTCTCTGGAGCCCGGACTTTCCTCTCCCTCTCTCCATTTGCACAGCGAGAGGCAGCGACGGTCTGGCTGGCTTCGAGCGGCTAGGATAACACTCGCTCGGGACAAGTTTTGTTAGTTTCCTTAGTCGGCAATGCGCCAGCGGAGCGTTTCGCCAGCGCAGAGCGGCGCGACCGCTTCGGCGTCGATCGACTCGGCCGGCGGCAATGTCCACGCCTCGCGCAACAACGTAACCCGATCGCTGTTTCGCGGCAGGCGGTAGAACGCCGGTCCGTAGAAACTCGCGAAGGGTTCGAGGCGATCGAGCGCGCCCGCATCCTCGAACGCCTCCGCATAGAGCTCGAGCGCCGTCGGCGCCGTGTAGCAGCCGGCGCAGCCGCAGGCGCTTTCCTTTGCGTGCCGCGCGTGCGGCGCCGAGTCGGTGCCAAGGAAGAATTTGGGATCCCCCGACGTCGCGGCGGCGAGGAGCGCCCGCCGATGCGTCTCGCGCTTGGGCACCGGCAGGCAGAAATGATGCGGGCGGATGAAGTTGCCGGCGAACATCGCGTTGCGCGAATACCGCAGATGGTGCGGCGTGATCGTTGCCGCGACCGCGAGCGAGGCATCGTGGACGAACGCCGCCGCCTCGGACGTCGTGATGTGCTCGAGCACGATGCGGAGCGCAGGAAAATCGCGCACGATCTGCGTCAAGTGGCGCGCAATAAAAACGCGTTCGCGGTCGAACACGTCGACGTCGGGATCGGTCACTTCGCCGTGCAGCGACAACACCATGCCGTGCTTTTCCATCGCCGACAACGCCGGATACGCTTTCGCGAGTGCGGTGACGCCGGCGTCCGAATGCGTCGTCGCACCCGCGGGGTAATACTTGAACGCGTGGACGATGCCGGACTCCCGAGCACGCACCACTTCTTCCGTCGACGTGTGATCGGTCAGATAAAGCGTCATCAGCGGCTCGAACGAAGCCCCGTGCGGCAACGCGTCGAGGATTCGCGCGCGATAGGCCTCGGCCGCAGCCGTGGTCGTCACCGGAGGCCTCAGGTTGGGCATGACGATTGCTCTGCCAAACACGCGCGCGGTGGCGCCGACGACCGCGCGCAGCATGGCGCCATCGCGCAAATGCAAATGCCAATCGTCGGGGCGGGTCAGCGTGAGGCGCTCGACCGGAGCAGCCATCGGGAATCCTTATTTATCATGATTATATTGGGGGCCTATCCGATCAATGCGCCATACGGCGCGCCAATTGCCCGGCTGCGCCGGAGCTCGCTTCCGCTGCGCAAGGCGGGCTATAATAGACAATTTAGCGTGGGCCGCGTGCGTATAGACGATGGCCGCCGCAGAGGGATGGCGAGAGAGCCGTCCAGGGATGAATGAGCATGGCCGCGAAAACCGCAACCGCCGTCAAGAAGCCCCGGGAGCTTTCGGAGGAGGACATCCTCAAGGCGCCGGAAAAAGACTACATGAACGAAGCCCAGCTCGCGTTCTTCAAGAAGCTGCTGCTGGAAATTCGTAACCAGATTCTGCGCAATGCCGATGATACCGGCGAACATCTGCGCGAAAACGAGATCACGACCGACCCGTCGGATCGCGCCACGCTCGAGGAGGAATACACACTCGAGCTCCGTACCCGCGACCGCGAACGAAAGCTTTTGAAGAAGGTCGAAAAATCGCTTCGCATGATCGACGACGGGTCGTACGGGTATTGCGAGGAAACGGGCGAGCCGATCGGCGTGCCCCGCCTTATTGCGCGACCGATGACCACGCTGTCGATCGAAGCGCAGGAGCGCCGCGAGCGCGTGCAAAAGCTGTACGGCGACTGACGTACACGAGCGACACTTAACCCACTGAGGCAGTTACCGGCTGAGCCAGGCAACTGAGTTGGCGACAGGTCGTCGCACGGCGCCTGTAGCTTCAAACTGAGCGTAAACCGTCGCGTTTCCCGTCCGCCGCGCGGGACTGGCCGCCCGCGTGCTGTCTATGCGACGTTCGTGCTGTAATCAACAACTCGCCCAACTGGGGCGCCGCCGAGCGGAACCTCGAGCGGATCGTCATCGCGGCCTAGGCGACGGCGGGGTTCGCGCCCTGCGCCGTCCGAGCGCACGCGGGCCGATGCGCTTGTGTCGTGGCTGCAACAGGCCCGGTTCCGGAAGTCCGTTCCCTTGTGGGTATCGAACGTTCGGACGATAATTGTCCTTCTTTGCCAATCGGTTGCCATAGCGATCCCATGGCGTTGTTTTCCAAGCCGCCCGCGAAAAAATCCGAGCCTATCCGGGCTCCGCGCGCCGCATCCGCGCGCGATCTTGCCGCCCATGCGGTAAGTCGCAAAGGCGCACATGCGCGCCCGGTGGCCGAGCCGACCGGCGTAAACACGGCCACGGGCGGCAGCATCATCGACTGGTCGCGCGCCTATGCTTCGATCGAGGACCTCAAGACGAATCCGGGGCTCTGCGGGGTCCTGGAAATCGCCGCGCTGCTCTACGCGGGCGGCCAGGCGGTCGCGGCGCG
>CATPCN010000005.1 GCA_955652855.1 uncultured Chthoniobacterales bacterium
GGGTGACATTGTTGGAGGCTGGGTCGACGCGGCGCAGCACTTCCACGGATATCTCCTTACACGGCAGCATAACGGCGACGATTAGGATCGCGAATTTGAACGGCGTCCCGTACTGTTAGGCCGGGATGTGGCGGGCGGCAGAAGCGTGACAACACCATTGGTAGGTGCGTGGGATGTCCGGGCTCCTGCCGCCCCTGCTCTCCTCGGCGAGCAACACCTGCGGCACTTCCAGGACAACGAGAAGTCGAGCCCGAGCAGCCTGACGGCTCCGCAAAAGCTCTCGACGGGCGTGGACGCGCGGAACATCTGCAACATCGTGCTCATGCGCCCGATCGATTCCATGATCGAGTTCAAGCAGATCATCGGGCGTGGCACGCGGCTGTACGATGGCAAGGACTACTTCACGATCTACGATTTTCTTAAGGCTCACCATCACCCCGTACCGAGCTGATGCGTAGGTAGCTGAGCACCACGCCGACAGGGCGTGCGCCCGTTTCGCTACTACCCGTTACTACCCGTTACTACCCGTTACTACCCGTTGGGTGTGCAAAACTCCGGCAATGGGGACCGGCAGGTTGCGGCTGTAGCGGCTCCTGCCAGAGGTAAAACCGGCCCGTGCCGGAAATCACATTCCTGCCTAGTACACTTTCCAGGCGTGCGCCTTAAACCACTCGGCCACCCGTCCCAGCATCGTGTAAGTTACCAATTCGCAATGGCTTGAAGAAATGTCAAGCCGTAGCATTTGCCACTTATTTTCGGTTGCTACTTTCTGTTGCTGGCGGCGAGCTTACCGAGCACGGTGCGTTGCGCGTGTTGGTCGACCCGTAGTTACACCTTCCTTAGCGTCGCCGCCGACTTTCAGCCGCCAGGTTTTTTAAGCTCGCGCAGTGGAAGAATCGCGCAGCACATGCACAGGCGGGCCGGAATGAATGGCAGCCGTACTACTTGCCGCGCGGAATATTAGCAGTGGTCGTAAGCGGACGCCACAGCTTTTGCACTGTGTCGCGCGGGACCGGCTGGGACGAATCACGCGGTGCACAAAATACGTGCGATATCCATACTTGTTTTCATTTCGAAGTCGAGGACGCGCTCCAAACCGTTACGAAACCTTTTGCAACGGAGAAGGCGCGCGCTTAGGCGGCTCCCGTATGCAGATCGAACAACGATGCGTAGCGTCCGCGCCGCCGCATGAGCTCAATGTGTGTTCCTTCCTCGACAATCCTGCCGCCGTCGAGCACGATGATGCGGTCGGCAAAGCGGAGCGTGGTAAGTCGATGGGCGATGGTGATGGTGGTACGACCCTCCACGGCACGCTCTAGCGCATCGACCACTAGCCGCTCCGATGCCGCATCCAGGCCGGTCGTCGGCTCGTCGAGTATGAGGATCGGGGCGTCGCGCAGGATTGCACGCGCGATGGCGATGCGCTGCTTCTGGCCTCCGGATAAAGTCGTCCCTCTCTCCGATACCAGCGTTTCGTAGCCGAGCGGAAGACGATCGATGAATTCGTGAGCGTTGGCTGTGTGCGCAGCAGCGGAGATCTCTTCCATCGTCGCGTCGGGTTTCCCGAAAGCAATGTTCTCGCGAATCGTGCCGCTGAACAGGAGCGCATCTTGAAGGACCATGCTGACCTGGTCGCGTAGCGACTGAACACTGAACGTCCGGATATCGTGTCCGTCCATCACCACCGCACCACTGGTAGGGTCATAGAGACGCGGAATCAGGCTCGCCAACGTGCTCTTTCCCGCACCAGTGACGCCGACAATCGCCAGACGCTCGCCAGCGGCGACATTTAGCCCGATGTGCGACAGCACCTCCCGCGACGGATCATAGGCGAAAGAAACGTCGCGGAATTCGATCTGGCCGCTGAGCACGCTTGCCGGTCTCGCGTTTGGATGGTCAGTGACATCGTAAGCCAGCGCCATCACTTCCCCAATGCGCTCGATGCCGACGGTGGCACGATTGAGGGAATACCAGAGCCGTGACAGGGCTTTGATTGGCGCGTAGAGGTTGGTCACGTACGCGAAGAAGACGACCACATCTCCAGTGGTCAGCTCACCCGCGAGCACGCGCGTCGCCCCGAACCACATCACGATGGCCAACCCAGCCGCCGCGAACACGTCGACAAGGGGCGCCACAGCCGCCTGGTAGCGTACGCTCTCGAGATAGGCGTTCAGGCTGCCAACATTCTGTGTTTGGAAACGCTCGGACTGCTGCTCCTCTTGCGCCAAGCCCTGTACGATACGGATAGAGGACAGCGTCTCTTGCGCCACCGATGCGAGGAGACCCTCACTCGTGCGTGCCGTGCGCGCAGCCGCTTTCACCAGGCTCGTGTACCGGAATACCGACCAGAAGAGCAACGGCGCGACGGACAGCGCCGCCAGGGCGAACTGCCAGTTCAGCCAGAACATCATTCCCAGCATCGCTCCGAGTAGCGACGCGTTGGTGACGAAAAGCACCGAGCCTCCGCTCACGACGTCACGGATGGCCTGCACGTCGGACGTAAGGCGAGTGATGAGATCGCCCGTCCGCTGCCGGTCGTGAAAGCGCAACGAGAGGCGCTGCATATGGGCGAACAGATCGCGACGCAGCGCAAAGACGAATCGCTGGCCCACGTCACCGAGCAGGCGCGTATACCAGTATGTGAGAGCGCCCGTTCCGATTGCGATGAGCACCGTCGCCGCGCACGCAGTGTAGAGGATCGACATCGGCGAACCATGCACAGCGTTCACCCACTCGCCGATAAAAGGCACCCGGGTGGGATGATGCGACAGAACGCGATCGATGACGATCTTGAGCGGCCACGGCCGGAGCACTGTAAGCGCGGAATCCAGCAGCATCGCGGTCGTCGCAGCGAACAGCGGAAGTCTGAACGGCTTGAGGAGTGGCAGCACAAGCCGCATCAGCTGTCGCGTGAATCCGCTCGTCCGCAACGCCGCATTCTTGGGGGCGGGGTCAGCCATTGGTTCCCGTTCGGACGGACGTTTCACTGAGGGTCGAGCGCGGCAGAATCAGCGAGCCGTGATAGTCGCCGATCCGGAGCAACTCGCCCGCTGGGCCCGACGAGCTCGCAAGGCGCAGGAGAATGCGGCGGGCGCTTATGCCGCGCAGCAGCTTGGGCTGGTAGTTGACGCGAGAGTCGCGATTTTTGACGTAGAGCGGGTAAATCGTCGCCGTGGTCAGATGATCGTCGAAGCGGATGCCGATGAGGCATCCTTCGGCCTGGCTGTTCCCCGAGCCAAACGCGAAGTTTCCAAGGCTGTAGAAAATCGGGCGGCCTCGATAGATCTCGAAGGGTTGTAGCACATGAGGATGATGCCCGACTACGACGTCAGCGCCACAGTCGACCGCGAAGCGCGCCTTCGCCCGGTTTTCAGCGGATGGAATGCGATCGTACGGGATTCCCCAGTGGAACGTCACTATGATTCGGTCGGCGCGCTCTCGTAGCGACCCGATGTCCTCCTCGAGCGCCTCCGGAGTATCCATCGCGCCCCCCGGCAGCTTGCTCGTCGCGGCGCACCGACGGTTCCAGTAGTAGGCGAGTATTCCGAGCCGCCGCCCATTCGCGTCCATGATCACTGGCGTATGTGCGCTGCTCTCGTTCGGTCCCGCGCCAACCGCCGCAACACCAACCTGGTGAAGGGTGTCGAGAGTCTCGATCACGCCGTCACGATCGCAGTCGATAAGGTGATTGTTGGCAAGCGCGACGACATTCACTCTCGCGCGCGGGAGCGCGGCAGCCAGCGCCGGCTTGACGCGGTAGGAGAACTGTCTTTCGAGGCGTTTCGCGTTCCTCGCAAAAGGACCTTCTAGATTTGCCATCACGATCGGTGACTGCTGGAGGAGTGGCTGAACAGCGGCCAGCGGATAGTCGATTCCGAATTCTTTGACCGCTTCCCTGGTTCTCCCACCCAGCATAACGTCTCCGCCCGCGAGGAAGGAGAGCTTCGGATCGTCGACCTTGGCGATCAGTTGGCGGAGCGCGTCACCGGAGAGGATGTCGTCGTTGCCAGGAATGTCGTCGGTAGAGACGCGACGCAGCTTCGAAAAAGCAGGCCAATCGACCGTCTCCGGATGGATTCCCCGAGCAGCGAAACACTCGAGCAGCACGTCCGCGTAGGCGTCAGCGTATAAATCGCCAGCAGCGCGGCCAAGAGCAGCGAGACCAGTTCCGAACGATTTGCGCGCTGCGCGAACATCGCGGGCACGCCCGCTTCCCTCTGTCGCGCCAATGCCACCAATCAGAATCAACGCCTGAATGACGATCAGATCAGCGTGATGCGCGCCATCCGGAATTGTAGCTCGCAGGCGAGACCTGAAATCCCAGAGGGCAGCACCCCAGATGGTGCCGTTGGCATGCGGATCAGCGCCCGGCCTGTGGTCGAAGTCTGTCATCGTCTTTCGCGACGAGAGGCTTCGGGAGTGACGCTCGCTGTGGTCGTGACGGCGATGGCACGCCCAGATATGCGGTGTGTCCAGCATCACCGCGGTCCAGTAGTCGCACGTGCCTTCGTCCATCGCCGTCTTCCGATTGTCCTGCTTCAGCGGATCCCGTAACACATTTGCGCGGAAGTCCGCCGTGTGACGCGTCAGGTGGTGAGCGTACTCGTGGTAGATGATGCCCGGATTGTGAGAAGCGTTCGCCCGATATTGCGCGCCGGCGGCGTCCACGAGTGCTCCGTGATGGAGGAGCTTGCGACCGGGGCCGAGGTGAATCTCTCCGTCGACGGAGAGCGAGTCACCTTCGGCGATGTCGTATTTGCGCGCCGGCAGACGATAGTGACCGCCCTGGAACGGGTGCCACCGATCGGAGAGCCGCCGGCCGTCGCGCACGCCACCGACTTCCGTGGCCGCATGATGCGCGTTCACCCGGACAATGACGCGAGGAATCGAATACCGCCCCAGCGCGCGAATGAGATCGTTCAGGTGGCTCGCGATGCGATCGACGTGGTAGTAGGCATTCACTTCGCCGAAGCGCGCCGCCTCGACGTACCGGGCGCGTCGGCCGGGGTCCGGTAGACCCTTGTCCACCCGTCCGCCTCCGAGGCCAGGCTCGAACAGGAACGCTCCGTCTGGGTCAGCTTGAGCGTCGCCAAGCGCGATCGGCATCACCGCGCCATCGGCCTGCGGGGAATTCAGCGCGCCGGCGTTGTGGA
>CATPCN010000006.1 GCA_955652855.1 uncultured Chthoniobacterales bacterium
ATTATATATTGCGCTCAGCGAGTCTGATCAAAGTTCGCGACGGCGAGGTCGCCGTCGCCGGGTCGCCGCGGCGACCGCTCCCCAGAACCGAACCGAAATTCCACACTCGCAATTCCGGCCCGCTGATTTAATTCTGGAGTGATGGCGGACGCGCTCACTCCGATGATGCAGCAGTATCAGCAGCTGCGGAAAAGTATTCCGGCGGACACGCTGTTGCTCTTTCGGCTCGGAGATTTTTACGAGCTGTTTTTTGAGGATGCGAAAGAAGCGTCGGCTCTGCTCAACGTTGCGCTGACGAAGCGCAACGACGTGCCGATGTGCGGTGTGCCGTATCACGCGGCGCCGGGTTACATCGCAAAGTTGATCAAAGCGGGGAAGCGCGTCGCGATCTGCGATCAAACGAGTGAGCCGCAGCCGGGCAAAATCGTTTCGCGCGAGATCACGCAGATCGTCAGCGCGGGAACGGTGAGCGAGCTCGATCTGCTCGAATCGAAACGTGCGAATTATCTCGGCGCGATTTACATCGACAATAACATTTTCGGTTTCGCTTACGCCGATTTGAGCACAGGCGAATTCCGGCTGACGCAATTGCCTAACAGCAGCGCTCTGCTCGATCAGCTCGCGCGGGTTTCGCCGGCGGAGTTGCTCATCAGCGATCGGCAGCAGGAACAGTTTGCGGAGATCGAAGGCGCAATGGCCTACGACGATTACGCGTTTCTGCCCGAGCATGCGCGTTTCACTTTGTGCGAACATTTCAAAGTCAAATCGCTGGATGGTTTCGGTTGCTCGGAGATGACCTCGGCGATCGGCGCGGCCGGCGCGATCGTTCATTACCTCAAGCATCAACTGCGGCGAAAGATCGACCATCTCACGTCGTTGCGCTGCGATGGGCCGGCGGAATTCGTGGTGCTCGACGCGGCGACGCAGACAAACCTCGAGTTGGTCGAATCGCGCAGCGCGCGTGACACGAGCCTGCTCGCGGTGCTCGATCGAACCGTCACGCCGATGGGCGCGCGCAAATTGCGCTCTTGGATCTTGCAGCCGCTCCGAAATTTGACGGAGCTGGAATGCCGTCAGAAAATGATCGCCGATCTGCTGCACGAGCCCGATCTGCTCGCATCGCTTCGCGCTTCATTGAAATCGATCCGCGACATCGAGCGCGCGGCCGGGCGATTGAGTCAGGCTTCGGGCAACGCGCGCGATTTGGTCGCGCTCAAAACTTCGTTGCAGCAAATCCCGGAGTTGAAAGGCGAGCTGCAAAAACTTCTCGATCGACTCGCATTCGGCACCAATCGCGTTTCGGAAAACGGAAGCGTCACATTGCTCGCGCAGTCAGCGCAGAATGATTTGCGCGAGATGCCGGAGCTGGCGGAGAACTTGAACGGCGCGCTGGTCGATGATCCGCCGCTCGCCCTGAAAGAGGGCGGAATTTTTCGTGACGGGTTTAATGTCGATCTTGACGCGCTGCGGCAAGCGTCGCGCGACGGCAAGAACTGGATCACCGAGTTGCAAGAGCGCGAGATCGGGCGCACCGGAATCAAATCGCTCAAAGTGCGATTCAATTCGGTCTTCGGTTATTTCATCGAGATCACGAAATCGAATTTGGCGAGCGCGCCGGCGCACTACACGCGCAAGCAGACCACGGTCGGCGGCGAGCGTTTCATCACGCCGGAGCTGAAGGAAATGGAAGCGAAGATTCTCGGCGCGGACGAACGCGCGCGAAATCTTGAGTATCAACTTTTTCAAAAGCTGCGCGACGAGACACTGCTCGAAATCGAGCCGATCCAGAAAACCGCGGGCGCGATTTCGATTGTCGATGTTGTCTGCGCGCTGGCCGAGACGGCGCGGTTCTTTAATTATTGCCGGCCGAAGTTAAACGATTCGCTGCAACTGGTGATTCATGACGGCCGCCATCCGGTGCTCGATCAAAATCTCGCCGAAGAAAAGTTCGTGCCTAACGACACGGCGCTCGATGGCAAGATGCGACTCGCCATTATCACCGGACCGAACATGGCCGGAAAATCGACATACATTCGGCAGGTCGCGCTGATTGTGTTGATGGCGCAGACCGGCAGTTTTGTTCCGGCGGCGAGCGCGGAGATCGGATTGGTCGATCGCATTTTCACGCGGGTTGGCGCGAACGACGATCTTTCGCGCGGTCAATCGACGTTTATGGTCGAGATGAACGAGACAGCGAACATTGTGAACAACGCGACCGAGCGCAGTCTCGTCATTCTCGATGAGATTGGGCGCGGTACATCGACATTTGACGGGTTATCGATCGCGTGGAGCGTCGCGGAATTTTTGCACGACAAGATCAAAGCGCGCACGTTGTTCGCGACGCATTATCATGAGCTGACGAAGCTGGCGGACGAGCGCGACGGCGTTTGCAATTTCAACGTGGCCGTGCGCGAATGGAACGAGCAGATCATTTTTCTGCGCAAGATTGTGCCGGGCGGCGCGGACAAGAGTTACGGCATTCATGTCGCGCGGCTCGCTGGTTTGCCGAAGGAGATCCTCGATCGAGCAAAAGACATCTTGTCGAATCTGGAAAAACCGAATGGCGCGGTCGAACATCCGCCGCAAACCAAGAAGCGAAGATCGACAAAAAGTGCGGCGAAAAGCGAAAAACCGCAGATGGATTTGTTGTGATACAATATCCGACAAGATGGCCGGTAAGACCGAGAAAGACCTGAGCGAAACGCAACGCGCTCATTGGCTCAAAGCAGTGGCCGCGATCGAGCTGCGCAATTTCGGCTACGCCATTTCGCTGCTGCAAGGCGTCTTAAAACAAGAGCCGGAGTTTTTGACGGGACGTCAACTGCTTCGTCGAACGGAAGTGACGAAGCTCAAAGCCGCCAAGAAAAGCTTTTTCAACATCTCGACGGCGGCGCTGGCGGTGATGAAAGCGCAACGCGAAGTGAAAAAGAATCCGAAGCGCGCAGTCGAGATGATCGAGAAAGTTTTGGAAGAAGAGCCCTACAATCGGCAGGCGAATCTAGTTTTGAAAGACGCCGCCATCGCCGCGGGCTGGACGGAAATCGGTGTCTTCGCGTTAGAAACTTTGCTCGAAGACAATCCGCGCGACGTAAAAGTCTTGCATGCGCTCGGCCGCTTGCATCATCAGCTCGGGCAAAACGACCAGGAGGTCGACGTTTACAATCGCATCACGGGGATCGATCCGGTGGACGCGGAAGCGCTGCGCCTCGGCAAAGA
>CATPCN010000007.1 GCA_955652855.1 uncultured Chthoniobacterales bacterium
CTTCCGGAGTCATTTTGGCCCGCGCCATGAGCATCTGCGTGGCCTCGGGGCTTGCGCGAACGGCTTTGGGTCCGCCGCATGCGGTGCAGCCCAGGATCAGCGAGCGCACGCGCTTCGGATTTTGCAGCGCGAATTCCTGGGCGATCATTCCGCCCATGGAGATACCGAACACGTGCGCGCTTTCTATCCCGGCTGCATCGAGAACGGCCGCCGCGTCCGACGCCATCAGCGCGACCGGGTAAGGGCCTGGCGGCATTTCGCTTTGGCCCACGCCGCGGTTATCCAGTGCTATCGTGCGGTACCGGTCCGCCAGCATTGGGCGCGTGCGATACCACATGCAGGAAGAATAGCCGAGCCCCATGATGAGAAGGATCGGGTCGCCGTCGCCTTGCTCGTCCCAATAGAGTTTTGCGTTTTGATTTTGGATGAAGGGCAAGATTCAGTTTAATGCTTAAACGGCCATGCGCGAGCATCGAGACGAGTCTCGATGCTGCAGACTAAAGTCCGCGCTACTAGAATGTGATGCGGCCTTGCAGCACTACAATGCGTGCTGGGCTGCTGGTGCCGACACCGGCGTTGGAGAACGGGGCGCTGCCGGTGATGCGGCCGAAGTTCAGGTCGTTGATGTTGAGATTTGGATTTCCGAATTGCTCCGTATTGGTCAGGTTCTGAGCCGTGGCGCCCAGTTGCAAAGTGACGCGCTCGGTGACTTTAATGCGCTTGATCAAGTTCACATCGAATCGGAACGTTCCGGGTCCGGTGAATGAGTTCTGGCCGAGGTTGCCGAGTTGGCCCGGTGCGGGATTCACCAGAATCGGCGCGCCATTAGACGCGATGGCGCGGAGCGTGGAAAACGGCCGTAAAGCGCCGGCCAGATTGCCGACGCCTGGATCTATAATCTGCGTCAGGTTATTGAAATAGATAACTCCGTTGCCGGCTCGTTGCACGCTACCACCGGGAATCTGTCCCACGATATTCGGAGTGAACCCGGTGGCGCCGGCAGTCCCAAAAGCGTTGATGGTGTTTTGGGCCGTAAACGTTAGCGGCTGACCGGAGTACTTGTTGAAAATGGCGCCGATCTGCCATCCGCCAATCACTCGATCGACAAATCCGTTTGCGTCGTGGGCGAAGGTTTTGCCACGGCCGACGGGCAGCTCGTAAATTCCGTTCATCTTGAAGACATGCGTACGGTCGAAACTCAGACGCCGCTTGTCCAGGCGTTCGTTGCGGAGCGTACGGTAGGCGGCCTGTTCGGTACTGCTGTCGCCCTCGTCGTCACCCAGGGCTTTACTGAAGACGTAGCTGCCTTGAAGGGTCAACCCTTGGGAAAAGCGCTTGTTGAATACAACCTGAAGGGAATTGTAAGTCGAGTTGGAGAAGTTGCTGGTGAGGTATACACTTGCAAACTGCGGATTCACGACGACGAAATTGTTTGGCAGGCCGGCCTTGCTAAGTAGACCGCCGGGGACGCCTGCTCCCAGGGAGGTCGTCGAATTGATGAAGCTTGCGAAACCGCCGACGTTGTTATTAGCGAAGAGACCCTGCGTCGCGCTGGATGTGCGCATAGTGTTCGAGCCGCCCGCGCCGAAAATCTGTTCGATGAGCGGCGAAGTGCCGCCGGCTTGAATGGTTTGAAACGCCTGTAGAATCCCATTCTCGTAGATGTTGGCCTCGTTTACATTGACGGATCGCACCAGTTTACTGCCTTTGCTTCCAACGTAACTCACGGTGATCGAGCTGGTGCCCGAAAGCGCGCGCTGAATGGAAAAATTGTAATTTTGGACATAAGGTGTGCGCAGATTCCGATCGAAAACGAAGAGGTTTTGGCTACGCGAGCCGGCGCCCACGGCGGGAATCAGAGACAAGGGGGCGCCCGCCGGCTGAACCGGCAGCGCAAGATTTTGTACCGTCAGCAACGATGGAAGAAGCAGCGTGTCGGTTTCTGAAAGTCCCGGCTCGAGTCCGGAGTTGTTGTGCGTCAGGTACATTGGCAAGCGCTCGTAACCGATGCCATATCCGGCGCGAATAACGGTCTTGTCTTTACCGAACCAGGGTAGCGACCAAGCGAAGCCAACGGCGGGGGCGAAATTGTTGAAGTCGTTGTTGTACAGTTTGGTGTTCGGATTGGGAGTGCCGTCGCCTATGAGTTGAGTGCGGACCAGCGAGCCTCCCGCGGCGCCGGGCTGGAATTCACTGGCGAAGGTTGTGCCGGAGATTCCGAACGCTGCCGCGGTGCCACCCACCGGAGCCAGCATCTTACCCTGATTTTCCGTTGGCACGCCGTACCATTCATAACGGATGCCGAGGTTCAGGGTGAAAGAAGACGTCAGCTTAAAATCGTCTTTGAAGTACCAGGAGGCTTCCTTCTGAAGCCAGTTGCGATAGCGCGTTTGTCCCGGCAGAAAAACGGGGTTTGCGCCACCCGGTGAATTGTTTACCTGGAAAGCGAAACCCAGCGAGCCGGTCAGATCCAGCAGGGTGCTCTGGGCGAGCCCTGAGTTTGCGCCGATGCCCGTAATGGTGTTGATATTCTGTACGGGAACGGCGCCTGCGCCGATATTAGCCCCCGGCCGCGCGCCAAACGCGTCGTAGCCGGCGTCGGAAAAGAAGCGCACTTCCAGGCCGCCCTTGAATGAGTGACGGCCTTTCACCCAAGTGATGCTGTCGCCGTACTGATATACCGGCGTGATGCGGTTGCTGGCGCCGCCCGCGGCTGACGGAAACGGGCTCGTGATGCCGGAAAAGGTCAATATGTAAGGCGCACCGCCGGCAGTCGTTGGTAGAAGCTCCGGTTTGGCATCTTCCGGCGTCAGCACAATTGTACGGGGGCGGAACACGCCAATCCGAACTTCATTGAGCAAATTGGGCCGCAAGACACTGGTGAGCGATGTGCTGTACTGTGTGGTCTCGGTTGGATCGGGGCTGCCGGGCACGGTGGGAAAATTCTGCGGGAAGGCGACGTTGAAACTGTTGTAAGCCTGGTGAGTCAAAACAATCGACATGCGGTGCTTGTCGTTAAAGAGGTGATCCACGCGGCCTTCGTACAGAGTATTGTCGGTGGGGAAGGGACGGGAGAATGTAAACCCGGCGGTGTTCAAGCCATCGCCCCCGCGGAAATTATTCGGAAGCGGAATTAAGCCAAGCTGTTTGGAAATAGTGCCGGTGGGGTCCGCAACCATGCGGTTGGGATCGCGGCCAAAGACGCTAATGCTTTGCAGTGGGGCAGCGCCGGGTTGGACGGGATTTCCTTGTAAATCCACAGTCGGGACTCCAGCGTTCGCGTTGCCGTTTTGCACGCCGGGGAAAAATCGGAAAATTCCGTTGCGCGCCGACTGGGTGTAAACGGTTTGGGTTGTTGCAATCACCTGGCGCTGTTTTTGGCCTTCGTAGATTCCGTTGAAGAAGGTCTTGTTGCGGCGCACGGGGCCGCCCAAGCGTCCTCCATACTGATTCTGGTGCAGGACATTGCGCGGAGTGCCGTTGAGATTGTTGAAGAAGTCGTTGGCATTTAAATCCGTGTTGCGGAACTCTTCCCAGACGCTGCCATGGTAGGCGTTGGTGCCGGAACGGGTGATCATCTGGATCTGTCCGGCCCCGCGGCCGTATTCGGCGTCGGAATTCGAGGTGACGACCCGAAATTCCTCGGCACGGTCCACGCTCACCAGATTGCTGTACAGGTAAAACGAGCCCGGCAGGAGATTGTCCTGGGAGTTGATGCCGTCGGTGGTGAAGTTGACCGTGCCTCCGCGGTTGCCATTGATGTTGTAACCGCTACCCTGTACGACACCCGGCTGCGTGACGATGAGATCGTACGAGCTGCGGCCCGCCAGCGGCAAGTCCAGCAGTTTTTTCCCCGTGACCACGTCGCCTATGGAAGCATTCGAAGTATTTACGACGCTGGCCGCCCCCTTGACTTCAACCGATTCGGAAGTCTGGCCAAGCTCCAGCGGCAGGTTTACCGTGATCTGCGAGCCTACGTCCAGGGTCACGCCGCTGACCACCGCTTTGCGAAAGCCCGCGTGCTCCGCCGTGAGCCGGTATTGTCCGGGCGAAAGCGCGGCGAACACGTAAACACCGGCCTGGTTGGTTTGGGTGGCCGTCACGATTCCAGTAGCGGTATGCAACGCCGTGACTGACGCGTTCACTATGTGCGCGCCTGTGGGATCGGTTACGGTTCCAGAAACGGTCGCATCGGTCTGCGCGAAAGCCAGCGTCGATGCGAGAAACAAAACAACCGAAAGGCTAAACAGAGTACTCTTCGACATGGCGAACATGGCCCCTTTTCGAGATCTGCTGAGTCAGTCTAGAGGCGAACCGATGTTGAAGTCAAGCATAAAGTTAGCGTGTCGGGGGCTGACAAATCGGTGACGGTTCGGGCAAGACGCGGCCGGGCGATTTTGCTCGTCGATCATATTGATGTCGGGATGCGGGGAATTGAACATCGAGGGCGCGGACGAGTGTCGTCGTTATGGAGCGGATGCCCCACTGGCCGGCTCCCTTACGTTCGCGGTTCAGTCGACATCGGGCTGTGGGAAACTGAATCAGGAGTCCCCATGAAGAAACTGATTGCAGGCTTCGTATTATCATCCGTCATCGCCCTGGCCGAAACCTGGACGGGAACCGTTGTAGATGTGATGTGCAAGAACAACGACCTTGCCAGTCGTTAGAAAACGAGCCCTCGAACCACCAATGCTTCCAATAAGTTCCATCGAACGGCCTTGCCGTACTCGCACCTCACGCCGCGCAGCGAAGCGTTTTCATCCCCTCCAGTGTCGGCGCGCAGCGCCGAAATCGCGGGTC
>CATPCN010000008.1 GCA_955652855.1 uncultured Chthoniobacterales bacterium
ATGCTCGCCGCCGCCGATACCTTTCGCGCCGCGGCGATCGAACAGCTTGGCGTCTGGGCCGAGCGGATCGGGGTGGAAATGATTCGCGGCCAATACAACGCCGATCCGGCCGCGCTTTGTTACGAAGCGTATCAAGCAGCCGAGAAGCGCAAGATCGAATTCCTCCTTTGCGACACAGCAGGGAGATTACACACGAAAAGCAATCTCATGGCCGAACTTAACAAAGTGAAACGCAGCATCGCCAAACACGATGCAACCGCGCCGCATGAAATTTTTCTCGTGGTCGATGCCACGACCGGAAGTAATGCGCTCGCGCAGGCAAAGGAATTTCATCAAGCTGTAAGCCTTACCGGTTTGATCGTGACGAAACTCGATGGCAGCGGCAAAGGCGGGATCATCGTCGCGATTCAGGACGAGCTGGGGATTCCGACGCGCTTCGTCGGTACAGGCGAGAAGCTCGAAGACCTGTCGCCATTCGACGGCAGAGACTTCATCGCCAAGATGATGTAGTTAGTGATAAATTTCTGGGGACGAGCTTGAGCACGACTGACATCTCTGCGCCGGAAGAAAGCGCCGGCCCGGTTGCAACTACGGGACCGGGAGGATTTTTCGGAAGGTTTGCCGTGCTGAAAGGCGCGCAACGCGAGTTGTGGCTCACCTTCGCGATCAAGTTACTAATTATCTCGGCCTACTCGGTCACGAATAAGACGCTGATTTTGTGGCTTTCGTCCGATCTCGGATTCAACGATCAATCCGCAGGAGCTCTGGTTGGGTGGGTTTGGGCGCCGGCGATGACCGTGTGCACGCTGTTAGCTGGCTCGCTAACCGACGCGCTCGGCCTTCGCCGAACTTTTTTCCTCGGTGTGTTTGTCTGCCTCGTTGCGCGAGCGGTCATGGTGTTCACGGCGACCCCATGGCTGGCGCTCGCCGGCGGTTTGTTTCCTTTAGTCATCGGCGAGGCGTTAGGCACGCCGGTGTTGATCGCTGCGACGCGCCGATATTCGACGACGCGACAACGCTCGATCTCCTTCTCGATGATCTACATGGTGATGAACGTTGGCTATCTGATCGCTGCACGCATCTTCGACTATGTGCGGCAGTCGTTAGGAGAACATGGTCATCTAAGTGTCTTTGGATTAGAGATAACTACTTACCGGACGCTATTCCTGGTAAGCTTCGGCTTCGAGGTCCTGCTTTTTCCGACGATTTATTTTCTGCGCAGAGGAGTTGAAGTGACCGACGAGGGCGTTAGGTTCGACGCCGAGCCGGTGAGACATGCCACAGGTGCATTCTGGGAGCGTATTTTGCTCACCATCCGTGACAGTGCGCTCGATACCGCCAGACTATTTAAGCGGCTACTCGGTCAGTCCGGTTTTTACAGGCTCCTCGGCTTTCTTCTTTTAATCGGATTTCTGAAGCTCATCTTCCTGCAAATGGATTACGTGTTTCCGAAATTCGGTATTCGCGAGCTAGGCGACGGCGCTCCGATAGGACAGCTGTCAGCGATCAATTATCTTCTCATCATTTTGCTTGTGCCAGTAATCGGCGCGATTACGCAGCAGTTCTCCGCGTATCGAATGGTAATAGTTGGCGGAGCCATCTGTGCTGCTTCGGTGTTCATTATGGCTCTACCTACGGGGTGGTTCCAAGGCTCCGCTAATGGCGCGGTCGGGCAGTGGCTCGGTCACAGCTACCTCGGCGTAAAAGGCAGTATTCATCCATATTACATCATGACTGCGATCTACATCGCGATCTTCTCAGTCGGCGAAGCGTTCTACTCGCCGCGGGTCTATGAATATGCGGCCGCAATCGCGCCGAAAGGGCAGGAAGCTTCCTATGGTGCTCTATCTTATATTCCTTTCCTAATCGGCAAGCTTCTTGTCGGAAGCGCGGGATGGTTGTTAGCCATTTTTTGCCCGGAACATGGCCCGCGGCATTCCGGAACCATGTGGCTCATCTTTGCTTTAGCTGCTTCGGTCGCGCCGATTGGATTACTGCTGGGACGGCGCTACATCCGTGTCCCCGAAGCGGGGCGGCAAGATTAATGAATAGAATGGCGAGTCAGAAGTTGCTCTCCGCCATTTCTTGACCTGCCTGCGAATTCAATCAGGTGAGATCGATCTCGCTCCTCCGCGTCTGCCCGCCGAAATTTTGAACTGATAATGAACAGGGAACCTTCGCTGGACGTCAAACCTTCCACTATGAACATGCACGTCTCACACAAACGCGGATCGCCCGCGACAGTCGTGATTGCATTTATCACTGCGCTCATCGTGATTACTGGATTCGTTTTCTGGAGTCACGCTCAGGGACAAAAAAACGCGGTCGCTAAAATGAACTCGATTAATTTGAAACCACCATCGGACGAGGAATTGAAAAAGAAACTTACGCCCGAGCAATATCACGTGACGCGCGAAAGCGGCACGGAGATGGCGTTTCAAAATTTGTATTGGGACAATCATCGCACCGGAATTTATGTCGATGTTATCACCGGTGAGCCGCTCTTCTCTTCCATCGACAAATTCGATAGCGGCACGGGGTGGCCAAGTTTTACGAAGCCGATTTCACCGGAGCGGATCGTGGAAAAAACCGACAACAAATACGAAATGGCGCGAACGGAAGTGCGCGGTAAGAATAGCGATTCTCATCTGGGCCACCTTTTCGATGACGGCCCACCGCCCACC
>CATPCN010000009.1 GCA_955652855.1 uncultured Chthoniobacterales bacterium
GCACGCCCACAGCGCACGGGACGGCATCAATGATGACGAACCGATCTATAGGCCCGGGCCTTTCCGTGGGGAATCGCGGCCGTTCCGCCCGGGTGCAGCGTCCGCCTTACCCAAAGATTCCGATGGGCCGCAGCCGCAGACAACGCAAATAGGCGGCGGCTTCGGCTCAATCGAGCCGCCGGACCTCTGGAGTTCGGAGGCTTATGATCTGGCGGCCCTGCAGCGGCTCAGCCGTTGCTGCAACCCCACGGGTGCCCCTGGGGGGCCACCCAAAGAACAATCGATTGCGATCATCGGCAACAACTACGCCGACCCCAGCGACCTTGGCGTCTTCTTCACCAAATACGGATTGACGAACTTGATTGTCCCGTTTCCGATTAACGGGCCCGCCTGCTGCGACTCAGAAGTGACATTGGACATTGAATACGCGGCGGCGTTTTCCAAGAGTTCGGGGGCAGCGCAGGACGCTGCCACAATCTACAACTATCAGGGAGGCGGAACGCTGTTTTCCGATGATTTGGACGCGTGGCACGCGGCATTTAGCGACGACTCCGCCCGCATCAGCAGCACGAGTTTCGGTGCGCCGGAGGACAAATACGGCGGGGTGCTCGCAACCAGCATCAGCGACTTTACCGACGTGATTAACCCAATGAGCGCACTGGGCTGGAGCATGGTGGCGGCAGCCGGGGACCACGGGGCGTTCGACAACTGCCAGACGCGCAGCGTGGACTTCCCGGCCTCGTCCCCGAACATCGTGGCCGTCGGAGGTACCACGCTCACCCTGACCAACAGCGGGGGTAAGGCGAAGTTCAGCAACGAAGTGGCTTGGACGGGTACCGGCTGCGGCGGTAGCGACTGGCCTGGCAGCAACAACGGTGGCGGAGGAGGCGGCTGCAGCGTGGACACGTTCCATCGGCCGTCGTACCAGTCGAGCGCCACAGGGTGCGGCGACAACCGTGCTCTGCCCGACATTGCGCTCAATGCCGGCACCGGTCAGGCAGTTTATTACGGCGGGAAATGGACAAGCCTCGGTGGAACGAGTATCGCCGCCCCGGAGGTGGCGGGGTTCCTAGCCCAGGAGAGCTCTTATCTGGCTAGCCTCGGGCCAATCTGCACGTACACCCACGATAAGCCCTGCGTGCCCTTCGGCAACCCGAACCCGGCGATCTACTTACAGGTTGGGGAGCAAAACCCCTTTTACGATATCACCTCGGGCTGCAACGGCGGCAGCAGCAATCCGCTCTTCTCGTTCTGCGCAGATGTCGGGTACGATCGGGCGACGGGGTGGGGTTCGTTCAACATGCTCCAGCTCGCCTGGAACATCAGCAGTTACTTTTTGGGGGCTGGCCAACGCCCTCCGGAGATCAACTTCGACTTCAACCCGGCGGTCAATCAATGGTATAGCACGGACCAAACGGTCGGCTTTGACGTCGTAAGCCCGCCTTACTCCGGTACCAACGTATCGGTCGGAATCGCGGGTTTTACTGCTCAGTGGGATTCGGATCCGGGCGACCCGGCTGGCCACGCCACCCCAGGCAGCGGCGACTCGTTCTATAGCGGGCCGCAGACCTTGGCCAGCAGCGGCTCGCTTAGCCTGACGGTGGCGGGCCTTGGGTGTCATACCGCGCACGTGCGCGCATGGGACAACATCGGTGACGGCACCTTCGACACAACCTACGGCCCGCTGTGCTTCGACAACATCGCACCGTCGGTAGCCTGCCTGTCGGCGGACGGCGTCTGGCACGCCAAGGATGTAAGCATCCCGTGCACCGCCAGCGACCAGCCGAACCTCTCTGGCCTGGCTAATCCGGGCGACGCCAGTTTCTACCTCTCGACCCACGTACCGGACGGCACCGAGACCGCGAACGCTCTGACCGACAGCCGCAACGTCCGGGATATCGCGGGTAACTCAGCCCCAGCCGGCCCTATTGGCGGCAACATGATCGACAAAAAGCCGCCGAGCATTGTTATTACATCGCCGAACAGTGGTACGCCCTACATCGTCAAGCAGATCGTCGCGGCGAGCTACTCATGCACGGACGGAGGCTCGGGCTTAGCAACGTGCGCTGGTCCGATTGCCAACGGTTCCAACATCGACACAGCATCGGTGGGTAGCAAGTCGTTTACTGTAAACGCCACCGACAATGTTGCGAACGCGTCTAGCGCCTCGGTCATTTACGCGGTGAGCTATAAGATCTGCCTGGCGTACGACCCCGCCAACGCCAGCGGCGGACGTGCCTATTCGTTCAGGATCCAACTTTGCGACGCTAACAACGTGAACGTCTCGAGCATGAGCATTGTCATCACAGCGACAGGCGTAGACGGCGACCCGACGAAGGCGATTTCCCTCGGGGCGCTTAATCCGGGGAACAGGTTCCTCTACGGTCCGGGAACTTCGCCTGGCGCAAGCTATAAGTACAATCTCGACACGCAGAAATTGACGCGGACGTCGCATGTGCTGAACTTTACCGTCCAAGGTGACCCGACTCCACACTCGGTGCCGTTCTTGCTCAAGTAGAGCCACCCGTGACCGGCGTGCTGTGGCGCGTGCCCGAGGAGAGTGATTCTGCGCCGCGGCCGGCGAGCGCCTCCCCCCGACTGCCTGATGCCGAGAATATGTTGCTGGTCGGACGAGCGTTTGGAAAACGCGTGGTTGGATTCAGTGTTGATGACACCGCCGACTCCGATCTAAAGGGTGAGAATACCGGCCATGAAGCGAGCGAAGCGGACCCTGAAGCCCTCCGTCGTGCACTTGCGCGCCATCTACAAGCTGCGGGTCACGCGAAGGAAATCCCCGCCGATGCCCTACGTCCCGCTCCCGTGCCTGACGCCGTGGATCTTGGACGTATTGCCGACGCTTTCGGCACTAGAATCGCCGGCTAATCCGTGATTTCGGTGTCGCGCACCGTGACCAGAGCAGGCCGAGCTCGACAGCATTTTCGGAGAGGCAGAGCGCCATGAAGTTTAGCCCGGACCTGGAAGCGAAGCTGAGTACCCTGTCGCCACAGGACCGGGCGAACGTGGAGGGCGCGGGCCGCAAGTTGGCGAAGGCGAGCATGCGAAAGATGCTGGACCAGACCCCAGCGAACCATCAAAAGCGGCAGGCGCAGAAACAGCCGCCGGCGGAGAACGAGCCGGTGAGCGCGTGGGATCGGGGAGCACCGCCGAAGAGCGACGGCGGCTCGAGCTGACCGCGCACTCAGCAGGAAGAGCGAGCTGCGGACCGCCAAGACGAAGGACTGCGGAGCGATTCGATTGACGGTCATGCCTGGGTAGCGTGGCCCTCCAAAGAATCGCTCCTGGCGCGTTCTATGCCGCCGGAGCAAGCCCGTCAGTCCCGCCGCGCCGCCACGCGTCTTTCCTGCAGCACGTCTGCCATTGCGGACTTGAGCGCCGCCAGCTCACCACGCAAACTCTCCGCCGCGCTTACGCGCTCGCGCAGGTCGGCGATTTCGCGATAGTGTTCGCTGATCGTTGAGGCCTGTGCCTCGACCTTCGCGTTCAACCCCTGGATCGCCGCCAGTGCCACGCCTTGGCTATCCCCAATGTCAATGTGCGTGTTGTCATTCGCGTCTCCCAAGCCGAACGCGGCATGGAAGTCTTGGGCGACCGGCCCGATGTGCGGCTTATCTGAGTGTCCGACGAAAGTCCAAGATGTGATGGGCATATCAACCACGCGCCGTAGGACATCGCGCGCGTCGAGCGCCAGGAAGTTCTCCTTCAGATTGCGATCACTCGAGCATGCCCAGTTGCTGCTTCCGCTGTTGACTGTGCATGACCAACCACCGCCCCAACCGATGCTTACCGGTGCGCCACCCGGAAAAAGGCCGATGCCCCCGGTCGCCAGTACGGAAAATGTGTTGTTGCCAGTCGAGTTCGCGGCTTGCGTTCCGTCGCCCCACACAAACGAGCCGACGTGCGAGGCGGTTGCGTTCTGACCTGCAGCGAAGCTCCCCTGCCCGACCGCTACATTGTTGTACCCGCCAGGAATCGTCGCATTTAGGCCGCTGGCGTTGTTGTTGTAACCGCCGCCGACCGTCGCCCGATTGCCGGGCCCCGCGGTGTTGCCATAACCCCCGCCCACCGTAGCAAATTCACCGCTCGCTGTGTTCACGTTACCGCCGCCGATCGTGGATGTCCCTCCGGGCGCATTGTTTCCGTTCCCGCCGCCGATCGTGGATATCCCTCCGGTCGCATTGTTTCCGTTCCCGCCGCCGATCATGGACACGACGCCTTGCGCAGTGTTGCCCGCGCCCCCGGCGACGGTCGATTCGAAGCCGATCGCTTTGTTGCTGTTTCCGCCGCCGATGGTGGAATAATTGCCGTCTACTCTGTTTCCAACGATGGTTCCATTCATAACTCCGCCGCCACCTGCGATGGTCGCGCCCACGACTGTTCCGCCTAGCGAATTTTGATGTGAGCCGCTTATTATGTTCACGGTATCCGTATCGGCGGCAGTGGTGAACGGGTGCAACCATATCCCCGCGTTGCTGACCGAGAGGAACAGGTCCTGGCCGCCCAGTGACGCAAGGACTGCCGGTGCGCCGAATGCATTGCCGCCCTGCTTGAAGAAGTTGCTGGTGAGAGTAGACGACGTGGGATCGACGGCAACCGTGCCGCTGGTCGTGATCGTGCCGCCGGTCAATCCCGCGCCCGCCGTGACGCTCGTCACCGTGCCGCCGCTGTTGTTGTCTGCGCCGCAGGTCCACGCGCTGCCGTTCCACTTCGGAAGTTGATTGGTCCCGCATGCGCAGTTCGGCAACAGATGCGTGCTCGAAA
>CATPCN010000010.1 GCA_955652855.1 uncultured Chthoniobacterales bacterium
CTTGGACTTCCTTAATCAGGTTGAGAAGCTGTTGTTCCTTTTGTTCCCTCGGGTTAGGCGCCTGCCCCTCGGAGCGAAAAACGAACAAGGCGACAGCGAGAAAAGCGATAGCAGCAATTCGTTTCATATCGGCAAAATCCCTTCTTCTGTTTCGAGAGCAAGTCGCATTCCGCGAGGCGCGTTTGAGGGCTTCTTCCCAGCATTTACGACAAACGCGGCGCGGAAACTGCTTGTTCACGCGGCTCAAGCGCGTACCATCGGACATGGCCGGGCAAGGAATGCATCAGTCGCAGAATCTTTCGCTCCAGCAAGTTCTCGCGCCACAACTTCAGCAAAGCCTGCTCATTTTGCAGGCGCCACTGCTCGAGTTGCGGAATCTCGTTCAGCAAGAGATGGAAACGAATCCCGTCCTCGAGGAGCTTGCCGACGAACCCGATCCTGATGAGCGCGAGGAGGCCAAGCCGGCTTCCGCGGATGAGGATTTTAAGGCCGAGTTCGATCAACTGGCGAAGCTGGACGACGAGTGGCGCGATTACATGGCGCAATCGAGCAGCTACAGCGGCCGCTCGCAGGGACAGGAGGACAAGCGCCAATTTTTCCTCGACTCGATCGCCACCCGGGAAACGCTGCAGCAACATCTCATGGGCCAGCTCAATCAGACGGCGTTCAATGCGATCGACCGCAAAACTGCTGAGCTCATCATTGGCAACATCGACGATAGCGGTTTCCTGCAAATCACGCCGGAAGACATGGCGATGAACACCGGCATTCCCCAGGAAGATTTCGAAAACATCCTCACGCTCATCCAGAGTTTTTATCCTCCGGGCGTTGGAGCGCGTGATTTGCGTGAGTGCTTGCTCATCCAACTAAAGCGCGATGGAAAACAGAGCAGTCTCGAATACAAAATCATTCACGACCACATGCAGGACCTCGGGAAGCGCCGGTTCCCAGAAATCGCGCGACGCATGGGCATTAGCGTCGAACAAGTGCAGAAGTGCTCCAATAACATTGCGCAACTCGACCCGCGGCCCGGTCAGATCTTCGCGGCCGCGCCGCAAAATTACGTCCTGCCCGATGTCACCGTCGAAAAAGTGAACGGGGAATATCAGATCATCCTCAACGGCGAACAGATCCCGCATCTGCGCATCAGCAACACTTACAAAGACATCATGGCGCAGGATGGAAACGGCAGCGAAGTGAAGGATTACATCCGCGATAAAATTCGCAGCGGAAAATTCCTGATCAAATCAATCCATCAAAGGCAACAAACCATCTCAAACATCGCGCATCAAATCGTTTCGCGGCAGCGCGAGTTTTTTGAACACGGCTCATCCCAACTCAAGCCCATGACCATGGTGCAAATCGCGGACGCCGTCGGCGTGCATGAGACCACTGTGAGCCGAGCCATCTCCGGCAAATATATGTCCACGCCACAAGGCGTTTTCGAGATGAAATATTTCTTCACCCCAGGATATCAAACGTCGAGCGGCGAATCGATGAGTAACACGAGCGTGAAGGAAGCGATTATGGACCTCGTGAAAGCCGAGGAGACAAACTCGCCGCTTAGCGATAAGGAGATTGTTAAGATTCTGAGCGGGCGGGGCATTCCTATTGCCCGTCGTACCGTGGCAAAATATCGGACCGAACTGAATATTCTGCCGAGCAATATGCGGCGCCGCTACTAAGATCGACATAGCGCAAGATCGACATAACTTTTGAGCGCCGGAAACTCTCACCGTGCGTTTTCGTTCTCCGCAGTCGCCGAAAATAGTTTGAGAGATTCTTAACTGCGTCCAGAATGACAACGATGAACGCCGCTCTCCGCGCAATCGCACTCGCCGAGTGGCGCGGTTTGCCCGAGCGAAAATTGCGCCCCGATCGCTGGCAAGCTGCCGGGGAATTATTGCCGAAGCTGATGCAGCGGCTCGGCTTGAACGAACGTTTGCGGGAAACGGAAGTGATTGAAGCGTGGCACCAAATCGTCGGCGATTTCATCGCCGCGCATTCTGCTCCCGTGAGTCTGCGCGACGGCATTCTCTACGTCCGCGTTCTTCAACCGGCCTTGCATTACGAGCTGGAGCAAATCTCCAAAGCCGAGATTTTGCGGAAATTGAAGCGCCGTTTCGGCACAAAAATTATTCGCGAAATTCGATTCCGCGTCGGCTGACTTACGATCTCGGAAAACTTAATGCTTGATAAACTGACGCGCGCTCAGTCAAACGAGTGGTCACTATGAAAAACCTATCTGGAACATTCAAACTAATGGTACTGGCGGCGATCGGGGTACTGGCGATCTTCACCTTGCGGGCATTTGCCGCTCCACCGCCTCCCGAGCCTGACGCGTCCAAGGCAACATTCGTTTTAAAAATAAAGAACGTCACTCCTGTGAAGGACGCGGCTCGTTTCGAGCAAGTGCTGAAACATCTCCAAACCCAACTCTACGAGATCGACATGGTCGATGAGAAAGGCAACCACACGCGGCTCGTCCCTGGCTCTCACGCCAAGCTGGACATTAAGACCGATAAGGTTACAACCTCCGAAGTCGCGAAAAGTGCAGCGACGGGTGAGCTTACCTTTATCGCGACTCGTACTACGATACAGGTTCCGTCCATGTACGCATCGGATATACAGGCCGTGCTCGGCGAGCTGCAATAAGTAGCGCGTAGCATTACTCGCGGCACTTCTGAAAGCTGGAGGGAGCTTGCGCCAAAAGCGTGTTTATTTGGCGTGCTTCATCCTGCACTTTCTGCTGATCATTGCAGGCTCTTGTCGCGACACGGTCTGGTTGATCGGGCGTGGTCTCACGATCTTTCCGCGGTTCTTCCATAGCTACGCCCAAAAAGCTGAAGACGTCGCGGCCGCGGCTTTGGCCCAGAATTTAAACGCGTCAAATCCGTTACGCCGCGCGGTTGTGACCTATTTGCACATCGCTGGCATTGAAAGGGGATACGGCTACTTCGCGCCGAATGTGCCGGCGAGTTACAAGCTCGGCTTTGAATTACACTACCCCGACGGACGAGTGGAATACCAACTGCCGCGCGTCCACAGCGCCGCGGCCGGGTTGCGTCTGGCCGGTTTGCTCGATGAGATAGCGCGCATTCGTTATGACCCTTTGCGCGAATACATGGTGAAAATGCTGGCACGCTCCATCTGGCGCGAACATCCCGACGCGACAACCATTCGGGCTGTGTTTGGAGCGATCATTTTGCCGGGCATCAGCGAGTTCGAGCAGGGCGAAAGAGAATCTTATCAGTTTTTGTACGCCTACGATTTTAGCCGCGGCGCGGGAACCGCAGAATCAAGGGAGCCGTAAAACAGATGCGGACGTGGATGAAACGGCTCTCAGGATTTCTGTTTCCATCCGAGTCTGATACGTGGCTTGCTGTTTTAAGAGTCGGCCTCGGCGTTCAAACAACGCTTTACTCTCTATCATTACGAAACGATTGGAACTACCTCCTGGACGGAACTAACGCAGGGCTTATTAGCCGCGATTTGGCAGAAAAGATTCTATCCGTTGAGAGTCCTTTCGTTCCGAGAGTGGGCTGGCTGGTCGGCCTCGGAGCGAACGTGGGCCTGCGGGAAGAGATAATTCTCTCTGCCGCGTGGGTCGCTTTACTTTGCGCCGCCGTCGGTTTGCTCTTCGGACTCTTCTCCCGTTTCTCAGCGATCGTCGCTTGGTTTCTGCATCTTTGTGCGGCCAAGAGCGGGGGCGTCCTCTCCTACGGAGTGGACAACTTCATGACGATCGGACTTTTTTATCTGATGTTGTCTCCCTTACCCGATCGATACTCGCTCGACCACCGATGGCGAAAATTGCCGCCAAAAGATCGACAAGTAGTCGGTTTCTTTCGACGCGTATTGCAGGTCCATCTGTGCGTCATCTATTTTTTCGGGGGACTCACGAAATGTTTGGGGAGCGGTTGGTGGGATGGCTCGAATATCTGGCGCGCATTGATCCGCCCGCCCTCCAACATTATTGCCCCTGATGTACTCGTTGGGTGGAAGTATTTGTTCCCTATCGCCGGCATTTTTATTTGTCTGCTGGAGATCGGGTATCCGTTTTTTATTTGGCATAAGCGGACGCGAGCTGTCTGGCTCATATCTGTTCTGAGCATGCATGCCGCAATTGGAGTGGCGATGGGGATGTATCTGTTTGCCCTGATCATGATTATTTTGAACGTGGCGGCATTTGGTCCGAGCGTCATCTCTCTGCCTTTTCTCGCGCGTCCGATCCGCGCGACGGTTGACTAGCAGCAGCGTTGCAGCCATCCAAAGAACCTTGCCGCGCCGGGGAAAATTTGCGAGAACGGCCTGCGTCCACCCCTAGCGGGGAGGGGCGGAAGGGCCGCATGAATACTTTTATTCAGGAACTCAAGAATCGGCGCGTTTATCGCGTGGCCATCGCCTACGTTGTTGCCGGTTCGGCTATCGTGCAGGTGGCGGGGACGGTGCTGCCGATCTTCCACGCTCCGGACTGGGTCCAACAGGTATTTGTTGCTCTCATTGCCATTGGTTTTCCCATGGCGCTCGTGCTTGCCTGGAGTTTCGACGTTACAGCAGCAGGCGCGATCACGAAGGCGAGTCCGGGAAGCGGCGGCACCGCTGTAGCAAACCATCGCCGGGCCTGGATCCTCGCTGTCATTGGCTCCTTTGTCGCGGCTTCGGGAGTGGCGGGATACTGGTTCTGGCATCCGTGGACAGCTGACTCGCGCGTCGAACTGACAGCGCTTCCTGTGATCCTGGAAAAAAGCATCGCCGTCCTTCCGTTCGAGAACCTGAGCGATGATAAACAGAACGCTTACTTCGCTGATGGTGTGCAAGATGAGATTCTTACCGACCTTGCCAAGGTCGCCGACCTCAAAGTCATCAGCCGCACATCGGTGATGCAGTACAAGACCAGCGCTCAGCGCAACCTCCGCGAAATCGCAAAAATACTCGGTGTGGCGCATATTGTGGAAGGAACAGTGCAGCGTGCTGGCGGCCGAATTCGCGTAAGTGCTCAATTGATCGACGCGCGCACAGACATGCACCTTTGGGCGGAACGCTACGATCGGGATCTCGCCGATGTATTCGCGATCGAAAACGAATTAGCTGAACAAATCGTCTCTCAACTCAAGACGAAATTATCTCCGGAAGAGAAAGCCGCTATTGAGGAGCGCCCGACAAAGAATCTTGCTGCCTACGATCTTTATGCGCGTGGCAAAAAGCTCATCGAGGATGCTGTTTTCAGTGCGCCTCAACAGGAGAGCCTGCTCGAGGCCGTTCACCTGCTAAACCAAGCAACCGAACGCGATCCCGCCTTCGCACTTGCATATTACCAACTTGCCCACGCTCACGATCTGCTCTACTTCGTGGGTGTCGATCACGCTCCTGCGCGGTTGGCTATGGCCGAAGCCGCGATCCAATCGCTCGTTCGCCTACGCCCAAATTCAGGCGAAGCGCATCTCGCTGTCGCCAAGCATTTCTACTGGGGTTATCTCGATTACGACCGCGCTCGGAAGGAACTTAACCTGGCACAGAAGAGTTTGCCTAACGACCCGCTGCCGTTCTTGCTGGCCGGCTATATCGATCGACGGCAAGGCCGGTGGGCTGAATCGACCAAAAATATCGAGCGCGCTATCGAGCTCGACCCGCAAAATTCTGCTGTCCTCCAACAAATCGATAGAAGTTATGAGTGTTTGCGCCGTTATGCCGATGCCGAGAAGGCCCTTGACCGCGCAATCGCACTTACTCCCAAAGACACAGCATTGCGAGCTTCACGTGCGGAGATTGAGCTTCAATGGCATGCCGACCCGCGCCCGCTGATCTCAACGATCCAGGCGATCATTGCCGAAGATTCGCGCGAAGCCGGAAACATAGCCGAGTTTTCGCTTCACGTATCGCTGTGGCAGCGCGATTTCGATGGCGCGCTTCGCGCGCTGGCTGCGCTGCCGATCGCTGGGTGTCACCAGGAAAGTATTCCGTTTCCGCGGGTCTGGTGCGAAGGTTTAGTCGCTCAGATGCGGGGCGACACAGTATCGACGCGCGCTGCATTTACCAGCGCGCGTAACGGAATGGCGAAGCTGGTGCGCGAACAACCAGCCTACGCAGAGGCGCTCTGCGCGCTCGGGATGGCCGACGCGGCCCTTGGCCACAAGGAGGACGCGATTCGTGAAGGCCGCCGCGCCGTCGAGCTGTTGCCGGTGACGAAAGATTCGATCATCGGTCCGCTGTTGGTGCAATATTTGGCGCTTATCTATGCGTGGACGGGCGAGAAGGATCTTGCCTTGGAACAATTGAGCATTGCCGCGAAACTTCCCGGTTATTTGAGCTACGGGCAGCTGCGTCTCGATCCGTATTGGGATCCATTGCGCGGCGACCCGCGCTTCAAGAAAATCGTCGCATCCCTTGCGCCGAAGTAGTTCGCGTCCTGCATCCGCGTGCTGCATTAGATCTCGAGCGAATTTTTAAGATCGACATTTTGTGGAAATTGAAGCGCCGTTTCGGAACAAAGCAGATTCGCGAGATTCGTTTTCTGGTCGGTTGAGCTGCCGAATCCTTGGAAAGGAAGCACCAACGGAGACCGAGCTCTCCTCCGTAAGAATTGTATTCGCTCAAATCGGTGACGAACGGGAAATTAAACACGATAAAGCTCGCCCCGCTGCCGTAGATCGTATCGGAGGCGGCGTGCGCATACTTGAACATTCCAAAGACTTCGAGATGACGCGTAAGAACGTAACCGAGCCGAAAAATGGGCGGCCGGTCCGATGTAGTTCGCTGTCGTTTTGATCCAAGGTCGATTCGTAACGCACGCCGGCGTCCAGGCCGACCGCTAAGTGACATGTAATAGGGATTTCGACACCAAGCAGGACCGAGCCAGTCCACACCCACGAGTCGTCGTAGAAAGGACCATCGAGTAGGGTAAATTGTGTGCTGAAAATCTCCGACGTGGTGTGGATATTAATGCTGTCAACATGCGTGGCCCCGCCGCCGATGGAGATGTAAGGGCGGACATGCGCTTCCTCGTTCAACTTCGCCAATTCCATCAACAACGATGCGGGCGACCGCTTGTACTGCCCGGTGACAGTTTACGCCAAGTTCCGGTTCTAGAACACAGGCCCGTCACAAAAGTTCTGATCAACAGGCCCGCTTCAACAAGCGGGCCTGTTTGGCATTCGGCGTTCGGCTCGTGTTGCGAAATTCGTTCGGCGTGCAAGTGCTAGAAGCGTGGAACCATCGTTAACACCGGCAGATTTGATCCACATCGAGCAACTCGAGCTTTCCGCCCGGATCGGCGTCACCGAAACGGAGCGCGGCCGACCGCAGCGCCTGACCGTTTCGCTGACAATCTGGCCGCGCAATCCACTTGTCGATCTTGGCGACGATGTTCAGAACACGATCAATTATTCCGAAATTTGTGCGGAGGTGAAAGGACTCGTTGGCGCTCGCGCCGATAAATTGATCGAAACTTTGGCCAATCATATCGCAACACATCTGCTCGGCGCTTTTCCAATTCGAAAAATCCGCGTCGAGCTGCGCAAATACATTTTGCGCGATGTAGAATATGTTTCTGTTGCGATCATGCGTGAACAGGAAATGAGCTGATGCGAAGCGGACGATTCACTGAGGGACTGAATGCCTTGGCGCAACGATACGCCGAATCGGTCTCGTTCGATTGGCGCCTGTATCGACATGACATCGCCGGCTCCATCGCGCATGCCACCGCGCTCAAGAAAGCCGGAATCATAACCGCGGACGAGCGCGACAAGATCGACAATGGACTGCGCGAGATCGAAAACGAGATCGCGGCCAGCAAGTTTCATTGGGACCAGGCGCTCGAAGACGTCCATATGAACATCGAAGCGGAGTTAACGAAACGAATCGGCGACGCCGGTCGCAAATTGCACACCGCGCGCAGTCGCAACGATCAAATCGCGCTCGATCTTCGGCTTTATGTGAAGGCGGAGGTTGCTGAAATCTCGCTGCGCTTAAAAAAATTCCAGATCGCAGTGCTCAATCTCGCTGAGAAAAATGTCGATGTTGTCATGCCGGGCTACACGCATTTGCAACGCGCCCAGCCGATTTTCTTTGCTCATTACCTCCTCGCGCAAATCGAAAGCTTCGAACGGGATCACGACCGGCTGCGCGACTGCGCACGACGCGCCGACGTTCTCCCTCTCGGTTCCGGCGCGCTCGCTGGGTCGACAATTGTGCTCGATCGCGAACTGATCGCGCGCGCGCTGGGCTTCTCCGCGATCAGCCAGAACAGTCTCGACGCCGTGAGCGATCGCGATTTCGTCTGCGAATTTCTTTTTTGCCTCGCGCTTATCGGGATGCATCTCTCGCGCTTGAGCGAAGATCTCATTCTCTGGAGCACGAGCGAATTTGGTTTTGTCAGTTTCAGCGACACCTTCTCCACTGGTTCCAGTTTGATGCCGCAAAAGAAAAATCCGGACATGGCGGAATTGACCCGCGGCAAGACCGGACGGCTCTACGGAAATTTATTGGCGATCTTAACGACGTTGAAAGGGCTGCCCTCTTCTTACAATCGCGACTTGCAGGAAGACAAGGAGGCGCTTTTCGATTCCGTCGATACGGTTCGCGCCGCTCTCGAAGTTTTTTCGGCGATGCTTTCGGAATTGCAAATCAATGCGGCGCGGATGGAAGACGCCTCGAGCGATCCGAGTCTGTTGGCCACAGACGTCGCCGAGTATCTCGTGAAAAAAGGGTTGCCGTTTCGCGAGGCGCACGAGGTCGTGGGAAAACTAGTCGCGCGTGCTTCGGAGAAAAAAATCGCGCTCAATAATGTGTCACTTCTCGAGATGCAGGAAATATCGCCTCTGTTTGAGGCCGATGTCGCGTCGATTTTCGATGCGCGTCGTTCGCTCGAAAGGCGAAGTGGAGTCGGCGCACCTTCGCCCCAGAATATCTCCAAACAACTCGCGCGCTGCCGCGCCCGCCTGGCGGACACGTGCTAAAGATTCGCTTTTCCTTTTTCCACCAATAATCTTCCGGCGTGAAACGGAGTCACGTCGTCCAGGACCGCGACGGTTGGGAGACGCTTTCCCGCGAAACGCATTTTGCGGATTCGCATGTCGATGTTGTAACCGAGGAAGTGCGTGCGCCGGCAAAATCGCAGCCGCGTAAATGGACGATCGTGCATCGTAAAGCCGCGGTCGTAATCGCGCCCATGACCCGGGACGGAAAGTTGATTTTAATTCAACAGGAGCGGATTCCGATTCGTCAAAAGATTTGGGAAGCGCCCGCCGGACAGATCGACGACATTGTTGATCCAACGCTTTCCGAGATCGAAGCGGTCGCGTTGCGCGAAATGCGCGAGGAAACTGGCTTTGAGCTTAGCTCCGACGGCGAACTCATCTCGCTCGGTCATTATTTTTCTTCACCCGGTTTTACCGATGAACGCGGCTACCTTTTTCTCGCCCGGCCCGTGCAGAGAAGCGCTTCCGGACATGCGCATGATGAATCGGAATCCATTCTCGATTGTCGATCTTTCAGAGCGCAAGAGTTGGGTCGCATGATCGCGGCGAATGAAATCCGGGATGCGAACACGCTGAGCATCTGCGCGCGACTGGTCGCGCGCGGTTTCCTTTCTCTCGACCTTCACTGACGTTTTCGCATGGCGCGGCGAGACATTTTCAAATTTCGAGAGCCCGGCGAAACGTCCAAACCGTTTCTCGAACATCTCGAAGACCTGCGTTGGACGATCGTGAAAATGGCGATCACCCTCGTCATCGCGATGATGATCTGCTTCGCCTTTCGTTCTACGCTCGTCCAAATCCTGCAACGGCCGCTGCACGAAGTCGGTCAGACGGGCGGCGCATTGCGCGCGCTCGGCGTGACCGATTCGATTACGATCTCATTCCATCTCGCCTTTTATGCCGGGATCGTCCTGTCGTTTCCGCTCCTGCTCTATTTTATCGCCGAATTCGTTCTGCCCGCGCTCACTGCCATGGAGAAGCGATTCGTTCTGCCCGCGATTCTGGTCAGCTTCGCGCTCTTTCTCTTCGGCGTGATCGTTTGTTACCTATGGTTGTTGCCGAAAACGATTCTCTTTTTCTTTCGTGACACCGAATCGCTCGGTTGGTCCCCAACGTGGACCGTGCAGGAATATTATTCGTTCGTGACCCGATTCACGATCGGGTTTGGCCTTACGTTTGAGCTTCCGGTCGTCGTTCTGGCGCTCGTTCGATTCGGACTTGTGACTTACAGGTTCATGGCGCGCACCCGACCCTACGCCATCGTCCTTATTTTTATTGTCGCCTCGATCATTACGCCGACACCGGACATCTTGACTTTGATCGCAATGGGACTGCCGATGTGTCTTCTCTACGAAAGTTGCATCTGGATCGCGTGGTTCATGCAGCGGCGCATCGCAAACGCGAAAGCCGACTAAATTCCCCGTGGAGACTTCACTCGCTGGTTACGAACTTATTTTCCGCGTCTTCGCCTTCGTATTGGGCGTGGCCACCGGTTCATTCTTGAGCGTCTGCATTTATCGGTTGCCACGCGATCTTTCGATCAATCAACCACGTCGATCTTTTTGTCCGTCGTGCCAGAAACAGATTCCGTGGCACCAAAATCTTCCGCTGATCAGCTGGTTGTATTTACGCGGCCGTTGCGCTTTCTGCGGAAGTCGTATTGCGTTTCGCTATTTCGCGGTCGAATTGCTCACCGCTCTCCTCTTTCTCGCGGTTTGGATCAGTTTTCCTTGGGACATCGCCATCGCTTACTGGATTTTTGCTTCGTTGCTCATTGTCGCAACGTTTGTCGACTTCGAACACTTCATCATTCCCGACGAGATCACGCTCGGTGGAACAGCCGCGGGCGTGATCGCGAGTTTTATTTTACCCGCTCTCATGTCTACCCCCGGTCGATGGGTTGCCGTGTTTATGTCGATCTTGTCCGCGCTGCTCGGTTACGGATTTCTCCTGATCGTGCTCGAAGCAGGCAAGCTCGCTTTCGGTAAGAAAAATATTCGCCTCAAAGGGCCCACGCCTTTTACCTGGACTCGGCGCGGCGACGATGCCGATTTCGCGGTGGGCGATGAGCGTGGGACGTGGAGCGATTATTTCGCGCGCGAAAAAGATTTGATGTTGCTGCACTGCAACGAGGCGAAGATCGACAATCGGATCTGCGGCGATGTCACGCTGAAATTCCACTACAACCGTGTCTCGATCAGCGGCGAAGAAATCGCGCTCGACACGCTTCAGGAGATTTCGGGCGTCGTGCGCGAGCTGCAAATTCCCCGCGAAGCGATGGGCCGCGGCGATTTGAAATTTCTCGCTGCGATCGGTGCCTTCCTCGGTTGGCGCGCCGTACTCTTCAGCATTTTTGCCGGCTCTCTTCTGGGTTCATTGATTGGATTGATGACGCTTCTAATTGGCAAGCGCGTCTGGTCGGCGAAACTGCCCTTTGGTCCTTATCTCGCGTTCGGCGCACTCGTCTGGATGTTTTTCGGCGCCAGTTTTTTTTCCTGGTATCTCGGTCTGCTTAACCGGTAGGCGCCGCTTCCAGCGCACGGTCCACGCAGTAACTCGCGTGCATTGCGTCGCTGATTTCCACGAGGCGCTCTTGAATCGTCTCCAGGTATTGGTGGAGACCGAATTCAAAAATATCGCGGATCGTGATGTAATCGAGATCGGATCGAAGCCGCCCCGAAAGTCGCTCGACTTCGTTTGCGTAATGCGTTTCGCTCGATCCTGAGATCCGATGTAACGCGCTGTCGAGCGAATCGACACTAAACCGGATCGAGCGCGGAAAATCGGAGTGTGTCATAATAAATTCCGCGACCTTCCACGGCGCGACTTGATCGACATAAATTTTTCGGTAGGCCTCGAGCGCGCTGCACGATTTCAAAACTGCCATCCATTGGATCGTGTCCAAATTGCCACCGACCTTTTCACCGGTCGGAAGGAGAATGTGATATTTAACGTCGAGAATGCGTGAGGTGCAATCGGCGCGCTCGAGCAGTCGGCCGATGCGAATGAAATCCCAGCCTTCGCCGTGCGTCATGGTCGCATCGGTGATTCCCTGGAAAAGATGCGAGCCGATGATGATGCGTTTAAAAAATTCGAATGGAGTCGAACGCAGTAATTTTTTCGCAGCATCCCCTTTTACGAAAAGATACATGCTGTTGATCTGCTCCCACATTTCACTCGTGATTTGCTCGCGGGTGGTGCGGGCGTTCTCGCGAGCCAGGGACAAACAGGAAAGGATCGAGTTCGGATTTTTCTTCTGCAGGCTCACGAAATCGATCGTCGCTTTTCCATCGAGTGTTTCGTAAAGCGAAGCGAAGAGCTCGTTCTCCTCGAGCGAGCTGATGATCGGATTCCATTGCTGCGAAGTATCCGCCTCGCGCAGGTTCGCCAGATCGAGCAACAACTGCAGATTCACATCGGCGATGCGTGCATTATTTTCCGCGCGCTCGATGTAACGGCTCATCCAATACAAGGAATCTGCAACGCGACTTAGCATTGGTTCTAAGGTTCGGCCTTAGGCATCTCTTCGCCGTCGATGATCCACGTGTCTTTGCTTCCTCCCCCTTGGGACGAATTGACGACCAGCGAACCGGAGCGCAGCGCCACGCGGGTGAGGCCTCCCGGAATGATTGTAACCTTTTCGCCGTACAAAATGTAGGGCCGCAAATCCAGGTGACGGCCTTGCATTGTGTTCTCGCAAAAGGCGGGCGCACGCGAAAGCGGGATGACTGGCTGCGCGATATAGTTGCGCGGATCTTTGCGGATTTTTTCGCGGAAACGTTCGCGCTCGGCTTTCGTCGACTTCGGGCCGATCAGCATTCCGTAGCCACCGCTCTCGTTGGCCGCTTTCACAACCAGCTCCGAAATATGTTCGAGAATAAACGTGAGATCTTCTTTTTCCGCCGCGAGATAAGTCGGCACATTCGGCAAGATCGGATCCTGGCTCAGATAATATCGGATCATTTTCGGAACATAATAGTAAACGACTTTGTCATCGGCCACGCCGGTGCCGATCGAGTTCGCGATGCTAATGTTTCCTTGCCGATACGCGTCCACAAGACCGCGCACGCCAAGGCCGGAATCCTTTCGAAAAACGAGCGGATCGAGAAAATCGTCATTGATCCGCCGGTAGATTACATCCACCGGCTTGAGGCCTTTGGTCGTGCGCATGAAAACTTTGCCATCCTGCGCCACGAGGTCGCGACCTTCCACGATCTCAATTCCCATCGAGCGAGCCAGAAACGAATGCTCGAAATACGCGGAGTTATAAACGCCCGGCGTAAGCAGCACGACGGTAGGTTCTGCTTTATCGCGTGGCGCGATAAAACGAAGCACGTTCAAAAGCTCCTGGCTGTAATCTTCGACCGGTCGGACGCGATATCGCCCGAGCAAATTCGGAAACACGCGCTTCATCGTTTGTCGATTCTCGAGCACGTAAGAAACTCCGGAAGGACAACGTGCGTTATCTTCGAGCACGAGATAATTGCCCTCCTTGTCGCGCACGAGATCGGTCCCGCAAATGTGGATGTAAATGTTGCGCGGCACATCGAAGTGCATGAACTCGGGTCGAAAATGCGCCGCTTCCCAAACGATCTTTTTCGGAATGACGTTGTCGCGCAGAATGCTTTGCCCGTGATAAACGTCATGCAGAAATAAATTCAACGCCGTGATTCGTTGAACGAGCCCGCGCTCGATCAAATCCCACTCTTCCGCGGGAATAATTCGCGGCACGAGATCGAACGGGAAAATTCGCTCAGTCCCCTGTTGATCGTCGTAAACGGTGAAAGTGATGCCGCGGCTAAGGGATGTCGATGCGGCGAGCGAGCGCTTTCGTTCGAATTCTTCCCGCTCCATTTCGTTAAAGCGCGAAAGCAATTTAGCGTAATGAGGACGCGCAA
>CATPCN010000011.1 GCA_955652855.1 uncultured Chthoniobacterales bacterium
AACAATATCCGGCGAAATTTTAAGCCGAGTTATCTACCGAGGTCCACGCAGGTAGTGGACAAAGCAGTTTCAACCTCACCCTCAAACATGGAAAGAAAACGATAAATGAAAACTAAACTACTCATAACCGTCACTACATTCGCCGTTGCGGCATTCGCGAGCAACGCCCGCGCTGGCTGCTGCGATCCGGAATCTCCGATGATGATGGATACGGCCAACACCGACGAAAGCGGCACCCTGATGGAACCGGTGAAATCGGTGTTTGACAATTATCTGAAAATCCAATCTGCACTGACGAACGATTCGATCGACGGCGTAGCTTCGAATGCTTCAGCAATTGGCAGTGCGGTACGCGGCGATTCGATGAAGATGCTTTCGCCGGAAGTGGCCGATCAAGCCGATGCCTTGGCCAAGGCGAAAGACGTTGCTGTCGCGCGCGAAGCGTTCAAGCCGCTCAGTAAATCGCTGATCCAATATCTGAATGATCACAACGTCACGGGCGCATACGTAGAAGTTTACTGCCCGATGGCGAAGGCAAGCTGGCTGCAAAAGAGCGAGAAGATCGACAACCCGTATCTGGGCGCATCAATGCGCGGCTGCGGTCAAATTCAAAAGAACCCAAAACAGAAGAGCAGCTAGGACCTGCTGAATCATTCCTATGAAAAAAACGAACTTAGGATGGCTTTGGATGCTGCTCTGCTGTCTCTCACCTCTTTTCGTGATCCTCGTGTTAGCGCTCGGCGGATGGAATTTCGGCAGCTTCGTCTACGTCATCGCGCTCTTAATCTGCCCGCTCAGCATGCTTTTCATGATGTTCTCCGGTCGCGGCTCCCATCGTTCCTCGCAAGATGAAGACGAACCTAAAGATCGCTGACCCAGTTGCGGCCATGCGAACATTTTAAGACTCTGCCCCGTATTATTATTATGAACACAAAACTGGCCAGTGTTACGACAGCGGCTTTGATATCCCTCGCTGGATTCATTTTCGCACAAACCCAAGCGGACCAAGTCTCACCAACGCCAACGATCACGCCAACTCCCACAGCCACTGCGCCGCAAGATCAGCAAGGCAACGCGCAGATGCAGAACATGGACAAGATGGCGACGACCGTCACTCGCGCAGCCGAGATGTGCGAAGCGATGATGAAAAAGGAAATGGCGGCAAAGCCATTCAACGTTACTGCCGGCGTTATTGTCGGTCTCCTATTGTTTATCGCGCTCGTCCTCTTCGTGATCCTCGAAGTGCAGTGGATCATTTACTGGAACCGACTGCTCAAGAGGCAAAAAATAAACTCCGAGCCGCCGCCGTGATCTCCACTATCTTGTTAGAAAACATCGACAACCAACAGAAAGAACAAACATGAAAACACCCAAACTAATTACAATTACAGCCTTCTGCCTGACGACTGCAACCTCCGCGCTGCTCGCAGCCGATCCTTCACCTGCCGGTTCTGACAGCAGCATGAAAATGGACATGCAAAGCATGATGAAAGACAAGGACATGATGCGCCAGATGTGTGCGCAGATGGCCAAAGATCCTGAGATGACCAAGATGATGTGCCAGGAAATGATGAAGGATCCCGCGGCGATGAAGACAATGTGCCAGGAGATGACGAAGAACGACAAAGCAAAGGCGATGTGCATGGACATGATGAAGTAGGGAGAGAAGGAGTAACATCCGCCCGAAGCTTTACGGAGGCACAATGTGATCAAGAACTGCGATTATTCGGCGGAAGGAAAGGAATAGCCGTGAAGCGGAAAGCTTTGATCGGCGCACTAGCTTTAATGCTTCCGCAAGTCGCGTGGGCCGCCGCGCCGGCGGGCACCGATCCGCGTGCCTATTCAGGTCCGGTATGGTCACCTTACCTCGCCGGAGCCGGAATTGGCGTGCTCTCGTGGCTGACATTTTATTTCTCGGACAAGGCGATCGGCGCCTCCTCGTTTTATGCCAGCCTCGCGGGACTGATCGGTAAAGTGGTCGCTCCACGTCACACCGCTTCGTTGAAGTATTACCGCGACAACCCGCCGAAGCTCGATTGGGCAATTGTGTTCATCGCCTTCACTATTGCCGGGTCCTTTCTTGCGGCGTGGACGGGTGGCGAAATCACTAATCAGTGGCTCCACCCTATGTGGGTTGCGCGCTTTGGCGACAGTGTAGCGCTTCGGGCGGTGGTTGGCTTTGTCGGCGGAATATTGATGGCGTTCGGCGCCAGACTGGCCGGCGGCTGCACCAGTGGCCACGGCATCAGCGGCACACTTCAACTCAGCGTCGGCTCGTGGATCGCGATCACGTCAATGTTTGCCGGCGGCATCGTGAGCGCGTTGCTGATGTGGCGCGTATGAAACCAAAAGCAAGCACGCGAAAAGATCGAGCCGGAATTTGGAACAATACAACGGGGACCAGGCTTGTTAGAAAATGAAAGCGCGAAAACTTTTCGGGGCGGCACTCTTCGGACTCCTCTTTGGGTTTCTTCTGCAGAAAGGCGGCGTGGCGAAGTTCAATGTGCTCATTGGCGCATTGCT
>CATPCN010000012.1 GCA_955652855.1 uncultured Chthoniobacterales bacterium
AATAATGCACGCGCTGTTCTCGAAGCGGTTTTCAATCACAAATCGGACTTCGCCCGCACGCCCAAATACGGCATCGAGCGCAAATCACAATCCTGGCGTTCCTGCAAATACATGCCGCTCAAATCGCTCCTGCCCGTCGCCGAAATGGGTTTCGCGCTTTATTTCAGCTACTTTGTTTGGTTCGCCATCGAGCATGGTCAATTCCTTTCGCTGCCATTCCTGATCATGTTTCAAGCCGGCTTTCTTTACGTCTCAATCTGCTCGCTCGCCCAGTGGTGGCCGCGGATTAATCTGGGCAGCGCACGCGCGGAAGCTCCAATTCCTGCGTGACAAAGTAAAAATCTCGAGTAAGAACTCCGATGCTTCGCCCCCTCGCTGCAGTCTTGGCTTTCATTTTGCTAACGCCGTCGATACGCGCTGGCGTCGAATTGCAAATTCCAAATCGCGTCATCATCAGCGTGCGCGATCAAAAATTGATGCTCTTGCAGGGGAACGCGAAGGTCGCGACTTATCCGATCTCGACTTCCAAGTTTGGCCTCGGCGACCGTTGGGGGAGTCTCGCCACGCCGCTCGGATTTCTTAAAGTCGCGCAAAAAATTGGCGATCGTGTGGCGCTCGGTGCGGTATTTCACAATCGTCGCTTTACCGGCGAAGTGCTCCGGCCGAATGCGCCGGGCCGTGATCCAGTCATCACGCGAATAATCTGGTTGCGCGGTCTTGAAGCGGCGAATGCGCATGCTTTTAGCCGGTGCATTTACATTCATGGCACGCCGGAAGAACGCACCATCGGCCGACCGGCCAGCTACGGCTGCATTCGGATGAAATCGAGCGACATTGCCGCGCTTTACAATCAGCTTCCGCTTGGTGCGATGGTGCAGGATAAACTTCCAAACGCTCCGAAAGCTTCCGCCGCTGCAATGACGGCTGACTCAGCCAAACCTGCCGTGCAACATCAGCCGACGATGCTGATCGCATCGGGCGGTCGCGGCGGCGCATAGGTTGCGCTGCATTTTCTTCGAACGACAAGATTCGACATAAAAATTTTTCATGGCCAACACCAAATCCGCTGCGAAACGCGCCCGACAAAATATAGAGCGAACCATGCGCAATCGCCGCGCCCTGACGCAGCTCCGCACTTTTCAGAAGCGGGCCAGCGCCGGAGCAGGTAAAGAAAATGCGCGCGCTTTGATCTCAGCGCTCGATAAAGCGGCCAAGCGCGGCATCATTCATCAGAACGCGGCGAATCGTCGCAAAGCGCGATTGAATCGCGCGCTCGCCAGTGGCGCAAAAGCCGCCGCGAAATAATTTTCGCGAAGCCAAAAGCGCCATCTGGCGCCATCTGCGCAGTGTCGTACTGCGCTAGACTTTCGGATCATGATCATGTTCCGTTGAAATGTCATGGCACGAGGTCCGAGTCGCCGATCGTTTGTTCGTACGGCCGCACTCGGCTCCGCCGGTCTGGCTTTTGGATCGAGAATCCGCGCACAGCCAGCCAAACTTCCACGCAAGCCGAATCTGCTCGTCTTTCTGCCCGATCAGCAACGCGCTGACACGATTGCTTGCTACGGCAACGGCAAAGTGCATGCGCCGAATCTCAACAAGTTCGCATCGCAGTCAGTTGTTTTTGAGCAGACCTACATCACGCATCCGGTTTGCACGCCTTCGCGTTCCTCGCTCATGACGGGAACGTGGCCGCACACAAACGGTTGCACGCACAATTTCATCCGACTCGATCCGCGCTTCCGCTGCTTGCCTGAGATGATTGGCGATAGTGACTACCGCTGCGCTTACATGGGGAAATGGCATCTCGGCGATGAAGTGTTTGCCCAACACGGTTTTGAAGAATGGATCTCGATCGAGGACGGTCCGCCTTTTCGGGCGAACTTTGGTCCCGGTCGCGATCCGAAGGCGATCAGCGATTACAGCAAATTTCTTTTCTCAAAAGGTCTCAAGCCAAACGAAGGCCAGGACTTTTTCGATAGCCGCTTTGCTACCACGCTTTTTCTCGATCTTTCGAAGCCGAAGTTTTTGGAAACGAAAGCTTGCGAGTTTTTAGATCGACATAATCGCGAGCCGTTCGTTTTGTTTATCGCTTTCCTTGAGCCGCATCCGCCTTACAACGGTCCATTGAATGGCGAGCATCCCCTTGATCAAATCGAGCTTGAGCCAAACACGGATCAGGTTTTCGGCGCGGACATGCCGTTGCGCTATCGTTTGCGGCAGGAGAACGATCGGAAAGAATTCGGCACTCCGCCGGAAGAATTTCGCAAAACGAAACAAAAATATTTCGGGCTTGTGACCGAGGTGGATCAAAGCATTGGCGCCGTTTTATCGAAATTGGAAGCGCTGGGAATCGCCGACAACACGATCGTCATTCACACGAGCGATCACGGCGACATGATGACTGCGCATGGCCTCATGGGGAAGGAGGTGCTCTTTCAAGAAGCGGCGCGCGTGCCGTATCTCGTGCGCCTTCCGAATCAGCGCCGCTCATTTTCCGTCGCGCAACCAGTGAGCCATATCGATTTTGCTCCCACCATTCTCGATCTTTTGGGCAAAGCTCCTCATGAACAATGCGCTGGCAAAAGTCGCGCACCCTTGATTCGTGGTGAATCGATGCCTCCGGAAACAATTTTTATGGAATGGGCTCCAGGAAAAAAGGCGAAGTTCGACAAGCGCACAAAGTTGGCGAAGACGGATGAAATTAAGCGCGCGCTCAGCGAATCGACGCGCGCTGCCATCTCGCCTGATGGCTGGAAACTTTGTTTGCGCGATAACGACAAGAACGAGCTTTATAATTTGCGCGACGATCCGCGCGAAGAGCACAATCTTTACGACCGCAGCGAGCAAAAAGATGTGATCGCGCGGCTGACTGACGAAATCCACCGCTGGCAGGCGAGCGTGAAAGACAGCGTGAAAGACAACGTCAAAGTTTAGCGACATGTCGATCTTGTCTCGACGATCATTTGTTCGCACGGCCGCGCTCGGTTCCGTCGGTCTCGCACTGAAGTCACAGAGCATCGCCCAACCGGCGAAGCTTCCGCGCAAACCAAATTTGGTCGTTTTTCTTCCCGACCAACATCGCAACGACACGCTCGCCTGTTACGGCGCGCATCGTGTCTACGCGCCGAACCTGGACAAGTTCGCGTCGCAATCGGTCATCTTTCAGCAGGCTTTTGTGACGCAGCCGCTTTGCGTTCCGTCGCGCTCGTCGCTCATGACGGGCACGTGGCCGCATGCCAATGGCTGCACGCGCAACGGCATCAGGCTCGCACCGCAGTTCCGATGTTTGCCGGAACTGATCGGCGATCGCGATTATCGCTTTGCTTATATGGGCAAATGGCATTTAGGAAAGGAACGTGAGGCGCAGCACGGATTCACCGAGTGGGTCTCGATCGACAATAAAGACGAGAGCGATTACGGAAAATTTCTCATCGCGAAAGGCTTCAAGCCGGACAACAAGTCCTACTTCACGGACGAACTTGCGACTCGACTTCCGCTTGAAGTTTCCAAGCCGAGATTTCTGGAAGCGAAAGCGTGCGAGTTTTTAGATCGACATAAAAACGATCCGTTCGTTTTGTTCATCGCTTTTCTGGAACCGCATCCGCCGTTCAACGGCCCATTAAACAACGAACA
>CATPCN010000013.1 GCA_955652855.1 uncultured Chthoniobacterales bacterium
CCATTCGCGGGCGAAGAGGTTTTTACATCGTTTTCTGCGCGGGTGCTGGAAAAGCTCGGTCGCGGGAATGATGTCTTGCGCGATCAACGCGGGCATTTGTTTCGATTCAGCGCGAACGACGCCTACCCGCCGCGAACGCTCTACGAGGTGTTCGATCCGAAACTCTGGCACGCGAATTATCACGACGGTTCTTTTTTCAAAGACAAACTCGTGATAATCGGCGCCGCATCGCAGGTCCAGCACGACGTCGTCGATACTCCGATGAGTCCAAACACCCTCGGCCCGGCGTTGCACCTGCAAACCATCGCCGCTGCGCTTCGCCACGAGTTCCTGCGCCCCACAACTCCGCGGACGATGTATGCGCTCGTGATCGCGGCGGGAGCGCTGGCCTGGATCTTGATTGCGTTCGTTAGGCGACCGCTGGTTTGTTTGCTCGCGATCGCCGTCGTGGGCGCTTGCTATTTGATTGCGTCGCGAGTGGCGTTCGATCGCGCTGGTTATCTGCTTTTGACCGTGCCGGTCCTGTGCGCATTTCTTGTCAGCGGGCTCTTCTCGTTAGGCTTCGAATACGTGCTCGAGCGAATAGAGAAATTGCGGACGCGCCGCACGCTCGAACGCTATGTTTCCAAGAACCTGGTGCAGGAAATCCTGGAGAATCCCGCGAGTTTCTATAACACCCTCAAGGGCGTCAGGAAACCAGCGACAATTCTTTTTTCGGACATCGTTGGGTTCACGACCCTGACTGAGAAGGCTGATCCGGAGAAGTTGGTCACGCAGCTGAACGAATATCTTACACGGATGGTCGCAGTCGTTTTCGAAAATGAGGGAACGCTCGACAAATTTATCGGCGACGCGGTCATGGCTGTCTGGGGGATGACCCGCAGTGTCGGAGTGGAAGCCGACGCGAAGATGGCCGCGCGAGCCGCCCTGGGGATGCGGCGCGAACTTGGCATTTTAAATAAGCGATGGATTGCGGAAGGATCGGTCCCGCTCGGAATAGGCATCGGGATTAATCAAGGCGAGGTGCTGGCGGGCAATATCGGTTCGAGCGAACGCGCCGATCTCACCGTCATCGGCGACTCGGTCAACCTCGCGTCGCGGCTCGAGGCCCTGACCCGTACTTATGGGGTCGATATTCTCCTGGGGCCGACCGCGACGGAAATGGTGCGGGACGAATTCTACGTCCGGAGCGTGGCGCGAGTGCAGGTGAAGGGCAAGACGAAGCCGGTCGAGATCTCGGCCCTGCTCGGTGCGCGCGGCCAACCGCTTGACGAGGAATTCCTGCGCTGGCTCGAATCGTACGAAGAAGGACTGCGCAAATTTCGGGCGCGAGATTTTTCCGAAGCGAAGATCTTGTTTTCGCGCTTCCTCGAGTTTTATCCGGACGATCATTTGGCGAAACTCTATTTGGAACGCGCGCTCGAATACGAAGTGCAGCCGCCGGACGAGGCTTGGAGCGGCGTGGAAGTGTTCACGAAAAAATGAATTGTTATCCCGAGTCGCGTAGACGACGAGGGATCCCTCATCACAGGTGTCGTCACCGAATTTCATTTTCGTGTGACTTAAGAATCTGCGGGAGGTCCCTCTCCGCCTCAGGCGGATCGGGATGACAAGGCTAAGAAAATCCGTGGCATCCGCGTAATCCGCGGTTCTGATTCCGTTTCAGTAGCCAAAGTCGCGAACGCAGCGTAAAGAAACCCGCGTGACGAACGATCCGCGGCATCTTCATTTTCTCGGCATCTGCGGCACGGCCATGGGATCGGTCGCGGCCGCGTTGCGCGATCGTAGTTACATCATTACCGGATCGGACGAAAATATTTATCCGCCCATGTCGATCTTTCTCCAGAAGAAAGGCATCGCGCTGAAGGAAGGTTATCGCGCCGAAAATATTCCGGCGAATGTCGATCTTGTCGTGGTGGGCAACGCGATCAAGCGCGGCAATCCGGAAGTGGAAGAAGTGCTGCGCCGCCGACTTTATTATTTGTCGCTCCCGGACGTCTTGAAGGAATTTTTCCTGCGCGGCCGGCACAATCTTGTCGTAACCGGCACGCACGGCAAAACAACAACCACGGCGTTGCTCGCCTGGATCATGACGGTGGCAAAGCTCGATCCGAGTTACATGATCGGCGGCATTCCGAAGAATCTCGGGCAAGGCGCGCACTTCACCGATTCGAAATATTTCGTGATCGAAGGCGACGAATACGACAGCGCCTTCTTCGACAAGCGCTCGAAATTCATTCACTACCTGCCCGAGCTCGTGATCGTGAACAACATCGAGTTCGATCACGCGGATATTTTTCGCGATCTGGACGAAATCAAACTGAGCTTCCGCCGTTTGCTCAACATCATTCCGCAAAACGGCATGGTGCTCTTGAACGGCGACGACCCAAACTGCGTGGAAGTGGCGCGCGATTGTTTCGCGCAAATGCTCGAGATCGGTTTCTCGGCGAATTGCGCACAGCGCATTCGCGATGTCGCCTACTCATCGGAAGGATCGCGTTTCACCTTGGGCGACGACAAATTCGAGCTGCCGCTCATCGGCGAATTCAATGTGCGCAACGCGGCCATGGCTGCTTCCGCCGCAAAATTCTACGGCGTTACATCGACAATAATTCAAGAAGCGTTTGCCAGTTTTAAGGGAATCGCGCGACGGCAGGAAGTGCGGGGCGAAGCGCGCGGCGTGAAAGTGATTGACGATTTCGGGCATCATCCGACCGCGATCTCGCAAACGCTCACCGCTTTGCGTCATCGTTATCCGGAACATCGACTCTGGGCCGTGTTCGAGCCGCGTTCCAACACGACGCGCCGCGCTGTTTTTCAAGGGCAGCTGCCCGAAGCGCTTCAGCTCGCCGATGGCGTTTTCATTTCGCAAGTGGCGAGGCTGGAACAAATCCCGGTGGAAGATCGGCTCAATCCGGAAGCCGTGGTCGAAGCGATTGCGCAATCAGGTCGCCCTGCGTTTTATGAGCTCAATGCGGACGCGATCATCGATCGGCTCGTGCCGCTTTTGCAAAAAAAAGATATCGTCGCAGTTTTCAGCAACGGCGGGTTCGATGGAATTCACGAGAAACTGCTCGCGCGACTGAAAAATGAATCGGGAAAGCAGGAAAACAGGAAAACTGCGTAGGATCCGAGCGCGCTTATCGCCGTCATCCCGAGTCGCACTAGACGACGAGGGATCTCCCGCAAGGTGTGTCGCCACCGAATGTTTTTTCGCGTGATTTAAGAATTTGCGGGAGGTCCCTCGCTTGCGCTCGGGATGACAACGCAGTTTTTATGGCGCAGCGGCCGACGTGTGGTCGTGCACAATGAGCCAACCGTCTGGCGTTTTGCGAAAGATCAATGTGAAACGGCCATGCGGTTGATCTTTCGCGCGTTTTAATTTCCACCGGCCGAGGACGACGGCGGCATCCGCGGCGAACGGCGTGATTTCCAAATCGGAAAAAGTCAGCGCGCCCATTTGCGCGCGATCGGAATATTTCTTTTTGTAACGATCGCGCACCGTCTGCCAGCCGCGCGTGACTTTGTCTTCGGAAACAAAAATTGTCGATCTTACGCGCGCGTAGCCTTTCATGAATCCGTCGATGTCGCCGCGGTTCCAGGCAGCCTGTTGTGTATCGATCACCGCGCGAATTTCCGCAACGATTTGTGATTCACGCGGTTGTTCATTCGCGAGGGAAGCCGCCGCCAATGGCGCGGCCGATGCTGCGAACAGACCCAAGATCGACATAAACTTTCGGAACGGATGACGCGCGCTCATTTCAATTCATTGGCTTATCGAAGAACGATCGCTGCGTCGAGCAGCCGTTGCGCGCTGGCGAAGCAAGTTGACCCAGCGAGGGCAAACCGTTAGATAAAACCGTGCTTCGCCTCTCGTGTATCGCGGCAATTTTGTTCGCGGTCGTCTCCATTTCCGCGCAAGTCGCTCCCGGGCCGCGCGCTGCGCAAAATCCGGCGCCGGCTTCGACTGCCCCGCCCGGATCGCCAGACATGGTGAAGCTGCAATATCCAAACAGCGACGTGGCCGACATTCTCCGTCTCTACGAGCAGCTCACCGGAAAAAAGTTGGTGGTCGATAATTTCGTTCAAGGCAAGGTCAACATTTTCATCAGCAAAGACGTGCCGCGTGATGAGGCGATCAAAATCATCGAGATGAATCTTTCGCTGAATGGATTTTCCTTGGTGCCGGCCGATAACGACATCATCGAAGTGGTCGGAACAGGAAAGAATCCGCGCGCGGCGGCGGTGCCGATCATTTCCGACGAATCGGAAATTCCGTCGGGCGATCAAGTGATTAGCTATCTTTTCAAACTGAAGTACGCCGACACGACCGAGCTGCAACAGGTGCTCGTTCAGTATTTGAGCGGCGTCGGAACAACTAGCGCGCCGATCCTCGCGCTTCCGAAATCTGGCAGCCTCCTTGTCACGCAAAGCGCCGGGATCGTGCGGAGGCTGGTGAAAATTGTCGATCAAATCGACACGCCGCCGGCGGAGGTGGTGAGCGAGTTCATCAAACTGGAACGCGCCGATGCGAGCAAAGTGGTGGACATGCTTGACGATATTTTTGAAAAGAAAACAGCGCCGGGATCACCGGCGAGCTACGGCGTGTCGCCGCGCGGCGTGCGCCAGCTCGTGCCGCCTCAGCCCCAGCAAGCTGTGCCGATCGAAAGCGATCTCGGCACGCTGACCGCGCTCTCGGAAGAATCGGTCATCATCGGCAAGATCAAACTCGCGGCCGATATTCGCACGAATCGCATCCACGTCATTACGCGACCGGTCAACATGCCATTCATTCGCAAACTGATCGCGGAGTTTGACGCCAACGTTGAATTTGCCAAACCGGTCACGCGACCGCTGCGATACATTTCGGCGGCGGATGTGCTGCCCGTGCTCGTGCAAGCGTTGACCGAGCCCGGCACGACGACGCAAGGCGCTGAAGGCGGTGCCGCTCCGAACGCGCCGCAACCGCCAGGACAGGCTCGCCGCACTACTTCCACGACAACCGGCCCCAATTATACCTCAACTTCATCCAGCACAGGGGGAGGTGAGAGTAACCTCAATATTTCCGAAGAACTTGCGACCCAAGCGGTGGACACGACGCCGAAAGCGGTCACGGTCGGCAACGCCAAGATCATCGCGGACCAACGCGCCAACACCATCATTGTGCTCGGCAATCGCGAGGTGGTCGTCAAAGTCGGAAAGATTCTCGATGAAATGGACGTGAAAGCGCCGCAGGTCGCTCTCAGCACGGTGATTGGTGAGCTGACGCTGCACAACGACGAGGAATTTGGTGTCGATTACTTTTTGAAGTACAAAAACAAAGTGGTTGCCACATCGCGCAACACCAGCGTGGCGATTCCGCTGCCGTCGGTATCAACAACAACGACCGGTGGCGTGACAACGACCACAAGTACGGGCGTAGTCGATCCTGCCAATCTGATTAATTTCAGCCAGATCATCCAAAACGTAGCGAGTGGCACGAATGTCTATGTTGCGGCCGGCAACTATCTTTCGGCCATCGTTCATCTCCTCAACTCGACTGGTAATTTCAAAGTGATTTCGCGGCCGATGGTTTTCACGAGCAACAACAAGAAAGCGATCATCGCGTCGGGAACGGAGATCCCAGTTCCGGTGAGCACGCTCTCATCCGTCGTCAACGCCGCCAACACTGGGACGAATATCGGGCAGCAATCGAACATTCAATTTAAGAAAGTCACGCTGCAACTGGAGGTGGTGCCGCTAATTAATTCGGAGAAAGAAGTATCGCTCGATATTCTGCAAAAACTCGACAGCCTCGGGGACACTGTTCAAATTGACAATAACAAGATCCCGACAATCAACACGCGCTATATCCGCACGAATGTGTCGGCACCAAACGGTGCCACAATCGTTCTTGGCGGTCTCATCACCGACAGCAAGCGCAAGGATTACAACGGCATTATGTTTCTCGATCGCATACCGCTGCTTGGATATCTCTTTCGCAACACGAGCAAAGTCAAAGATCGCACGGAGTTGATTGTTCTCATGCGGCCGGAAGTTTCGCTGACCAAGCTCGATCTCTATCGTCTCCGGCAGAAGACCGAGGACAGAACGCATTTTGGGCCCGAGCTCGAACAGGATGATTGTCCCGATTGCCCGACGAGCATCGATGGGAAACAACTTCCGCCATCAAACCTTAAATCGGGAAAATAGTATGCTAATGAACCGCAGTTTTCTGGCTGTCATCATTCTGCTGCTTGGGTTCTGCATCGCATCGGTGCGTTCTTCGGCTGGACTGTTTTCGACCGATCCCTTGGCCCCTCGCGACGAGTGGGGTTTGTTACATCAGAGCCCATCGCTTAATTCGACGGACTTCGATCGGCGTCACTACTGGCGCGCGTCCTACTATTTCGAGTCTGGCCGAAGTCTGACCGCCGATCCGGCGTATGTCGGCGCGCTGCAAACTGCCTTGCGGCGGCTCGGTTATTATTGCGGCGAAACGGATGGAGTTTATTCTCCTGAGGTGAGTGACGCGATCGCGCGTCTGCAAAAAAATTATTCTCTGCGTGTGACCGGTAACTTGAATATCCCAGTTCGAAGAGCGTTACATTTGCCGTAAATGAAACGCGCGTTCGCTCGATACTTGATCGCCGTCTTTTTTTGTGCGGCTGCGACCTTGGTTTTCGCCAATGAATTCAAAAGCGAAATCATAATTTCGGCAGGTCCTGCGCTAACAATCAGTGTTCCTGACGAACATTTCCTGCGAATCCGCAATTTTACACAACAAGGCGGAACTGAGCGTGGCGTCGTAATGGTAATGAAAATGAACGGGCAAACTGCGAACGTTCTAGCCGCGTCCAGGATCGACAATGGCCCATCGCCTACGCCGATACCGACTCCGTCGCCAACACCAACGCCGACGCCAACTCCGTCGCCGATTCCCTTGGAAGTGATCAATAGCGTAGTCATCGCAGGGCCAGCCATTGTCACGATCAAGCCTGTGCCTGGCGCGACACTTTTCGTCACCTTCAGAAAAGACCGCGATTCCGATTAGGACGTAATGAGCTCACCGGCCAGCCAATCCCTCATCGATCTGCTCATGGCGAGCGGCGTGCCGTCGCGCGATGAAGCGGCGCAGCTTGCGAAAAACTTGAACGGCGGCTCATGGACGACTCAGATGCTCGATTCTGGCCGAGTGGACGAGAATCGATTCCTCGACGCGGTCGGAAATTTTTTTCACGTGCCGGTCGTTTCGATCGACGCCAAGAACATCGATCGAAAAACATTGTCGATCTTGCCGAGCCGTTTTGTTTTTCAACATCACATCCTGCCGATCGAAGTGAAGGAGCACGCAGTCGTGCTCGCGACTTACGATTTGTTTAACTCGGTCGGACGCCAGCTTGCGGCGCAGCTTTTAAAAAAGCCGGCGGAATGGGTGCTGGTGCCGCGCGCGCAATTGCTCCGCGTCATGAAAGCGCTTTACGGCGTCGGCGCGGAAACGTTCGATGAAATTTTAAAAACGAATCGCTCGTTCGAGACGTTGCAGGATGTGGAGACGAGCACCGATCTGAACGCGGACGATCCGGAAGCGTCGGTCGTGAAGTTCGTGAACCAAATTATTCGCGAAGCAATCATCGAGCGGGCGACCGACATTCATGTCGAGCCACTCGAAAACGATCTGCGCATTCGTTATCGGATCGATGGAATTCTGCACGAGGTGGCGGTGCCGCCGCAGTTGCGTGTGCTGCAATCGGCCATCATCTCGCGCTTGAAAGTGATGGCGCACATGGACATCGCCGAACGCCGTCTGCCGCAGGACGGCCGGATTAATTTGCAAGCGGCCGATCAGAACATCGACGTGCGTGTTTCGACGATCCCGACGGTGAACGGCGAATCGATCAGCTTGCGATTGCTTAGCCGCACCGAGCAACGATTTGGATTCGAGCGGCTCGATCTCAGCGAAAAACAGGGGAAGATCATTCGCAAACTTCTGGCGCAGCCGAACGGCATTATTTTGCTGACCGGACCGACCGGCTGCGGAAAATCGACATCGCTCTATTGTTTCCTAAGCAGCATCAATTCGGTGCAGCGGCGCATCATCACGATCGAAGAGCCGGTGGAATATCGGTTGCCCGGCGTTTCGCAGATCGACGTGAAACCGGAGATCGATCTCACATTTGCAAAAGGTTTACGGCATATTTTGCGACAAGATCCGAACGTCGTGATGGTCGGCGAGATTCGCGACACCGAGACGGCGGATATTTCCATCCGCGCGGCCATGACGGGACATCTGGTCTTCAGCACGCTGCACACGAACGACGCCGTCGGCGGCATTACGCGTTTGCTCGACATGGACGTGGAGCCGTTCCTGCTCGCGTCGGTCGTGAAATCATTTATCGCGCAACGACTCGTGCGCACGATCTGTCGCGACTGCAAAGAGGTCGTCGGCTATCCGGTTGAATACCTCAATGAAATTGGCGCAATGGTGGTGCCGGACTTCAAGTATTATCGCGGCAAAGGTTGCGATAATTGCCGGCAAACCGGTTATCAAGGACGCGTCGCGATTTATGAAATCTGCGTCGTGACTGAGCCGCTGAAAAGGTTGATCATGCAAAAACGCGACGGCGGCGAGCTTAAGCAATGCGCCATCGCGGAAGGCATGGAAACTTTGCGGCAGGACGGCTGGCGTCGCGTCGCACAAGGAATTACCACCATCGAAGAAGTCGTGCGCGTCACGCAGACCGATGAAGTCATGGCCGAGACCGACGAAGACAGCAGCGGCGCAAAAACCGTGGCCGAGCCGGTGGTGCTGAGTTAAGCGCTGCGAAACACGCGCTAAGATCGGCGATCGCGCGCGCTGTCATCCCGAGCGGAGCGAGGGATCTCACCTACTTCCTTTAAACAATCTTGCGCCAAGATCTTCCCAATCCGGATTTAGCTTCCGCACGAGATCATTCTTTTTCTCACGCCGCCACGCCTTGATCTCCTTTTCGCGTGCAATCGCGGAGCGCGCGTCTGGAAAGTCTTCGTAGTAAACGAGCCGATCAACTTTGCATTGCTTCGTGAAGCCGCGCACTACGCCATTCCGATGCTCGCATACTCGACGCTCCAAATTGTTTGTCACGCCGGTGTAAAGAACGGTGCGACTGCGATTTGTCATCATGTAAACGAAGAACGTTTTCACTGCGATTGTGAGGTCCCTCGTCGTCGGAGCCTGCCCTGAGCGAACATAGAGATTCGAACGGGCGACTCGGGATGACAAGCATTACGCGCCGCGAAGTTCGCGAATCGCTTTGCGATAATCTTTCGCGTGAAAGATGGAGGTGCCGGCGACGAGAACGTTCGCACCGTTCTGGATCGAAAGGCGCGCCGTTTCGGGGTTGATGCCGCCGTCGACTTCTATGTCGATCTTGTTCCGAGAATCGCTCCACGCTTTCGCGCGCTTCACTTTCTCCATCATCTCGGCGCGAAATGGCTGACCGCCGAAACCGGGCTGCACGGTCATGACGAGCAACATGTCGATCTTTTCGAGGAAGGGCTCGACGGCTTCGAACGCTGTTCCCGGATTCAAACATAAACCGACGCGACAGCTAGCGTCGCGAATTGCTTGCAGAGTTTTTGGAACTTCGTGTTTCGATCCCGCTTCGATGTGAACAGTGATGGAGTTCGCGCCCGCCTTTAAAAATCGCGGCAGATAATGATCAGCATGTTCGATCATCAAATGCACATCGAGCGGCAACTTCGTCTGCTTGCGCACAACATCGACAATCGTCGGGCCGAACGAAATGTTGTCGACGAAATGTCCGTCCATGACATCGCAATGAATCCAATCAGCGCCGGCGGCCTCGACCCTGTGAACTTCGTCGGCAAGTTTGGCAAAGTCCGCGGCGAGTATCGATGGAGCGACAAGAATTTGCGGCGATTTCACGTTTGTAAGGTTGGACGTTGAGAGGTCAACCTTCAACGTCCAATCGAGGTTTCCCTTGACGGGGCGGCACTCCGTTTCTAGATATCAGCGTTTCAGCCGGTCGAATCGCGCTTTAGCACACGGTTTGCTGTAGAGATCGAAGCAAGAGCCGCTTTCGACAGACTGGAGCGCCACTAATTTAATTTCATGTTCAACGGACTTTTCAGCTGGTTATCCAGCGACATCGGGATCGATCTCGGCACGTCGAATACACTCGTCTATGTAAAAGATCAGGGCATCGTGTTGCGCGAGCCCTCGGTCGTGGCCGTGCAAGCGGGCACGAACAAGGTGCTGGCGGTGGGTGATGAAGCGAAGCGCATGCTCGGCCGCACCCCCTCGAACATTGTCGCGGTGCGTCCGTTGAAAGATGGCGTGATCTCGGATTTCGAAATCACCGAAGCGATGCTGCGGCACTTCATTCAAAAAGTGCATGGCCGTCGCGTGCGCGTGAAGCCGCGCGTCGTGATCGCAGTTCCTTCCGGAATCACGGAGGTGGAAAAGCGGGCGGTGCGCGAATCGGCCGCGCACGCGGGCGCGCGCGAAGTTTATTTGATCGAAGAACCAATGGCCGCGGCAATCGGCGTCGGTCTGCCGGTGCAGGATCCGGCCGGCAACATGATCATCGACATTGGCGGCGGCACGACCGAGGTCGCGCTCATTTCGCTTTCGGGAATTGTTTTCAGCCGGAGCGTGCGCGTGGCGGGCGACGAGCTCGATGAAGCGATCGTCCAATATATGAAGCGCGCTTATAATTTAATGATCGGCGAGCGCACCGCGGAAGAAATCAAAATCAAAATCGGTTCCGCGTATCCGACAGAAAAGGAAACCAGCGTGGAAGTGAAGGGCCGCGATCTGGTGGCCGGTTTGCCCAAGACGCTTATGGTTACTTCGCAGGAAGTGCGCGAAGCGTTGCTCGAACCGATCTCGACGATTGTCGATTCGGTGCGAATCACGCTCGAGCGTTGTCCGCCGGAATTGTCGGCCGACTTGGTGGACCGCGGTCTGGTGCTGGCGGGCGGCGGTGCTTTGTTGCGCGGTTTCGATAAACTTTTGAGCGAGGAAACAGGTTTGCCTGTCCATGTTGCCGAAGATCCGCTCAGCGCGGTTGCGGAAGGAACCGGCAAATGCCTCAATGAACTTAAATTTTTGCGTCAAGTGGCCTCGGCAGATCGCCAGTGGCGGTAACGAAACCGGAAACCGGAAACCGGAAAGCGGAAAGAATGTTGATCCGTTGAGGTCTTTCTTTCCGAAATCCGAAATTGCGATGAACCGCTCGAGCATCATCGCGCTGCTGATCTTTATCGGGGCGCTCGGCTATTTGCTCAGCTTCGGCGCGGACAGCACGCGCAAATTGCAGGCCGGCTTTTATCAGTTGATCTCGCCGTTCCTGACCAGCGGCTCTGGTTTGGAAAAGCAAATCACGTCTGTGCGCACCGGCTTGAAATCATTGGAGGAGTTGGAGCGCGATAACTCTTCGTTACGCATGGAGAATCGTTCGCTCAAAGCGACGAACCAGGCGCTGCGCGACATTGAGCACGAAGTGAATCGATTGCGGCACGCACTGGATTATCGGCAGCGCTCGATCTTTCGGCTTGTTCCCGCCGAAATCGTGACGCGCGATTCATCGACATGGTGGCACACGGTGACGATCAACCGCGGCAAGGAGGACAAGATCGACACTGACATGCCGGTGGTGACCGATGAAGGATTGGTCGGCAAGACGACGACGGTCGGCAAGAATATTTCGGTGGTTCTTTTGATTACGGACGAAAATTGCAAGGTGGCGGCGAGCATCGAAGGCAGTCGCGAACAAGGGATCGTGAGCGGGGAGCGAGTGACTGGTTCGGACACTCCGCTGCTCGAG
>CATPCN010000014.1 GCA_955652855.1 uncultured Chthoniobacterales bacterium
CTTTTGAAAAAGGAAGGGCACTTCCTCATTCCGACAAAAAAGAATGAGCCGATCCAGCTGCGCGCGGCCAAGGTCTCCCGCGCAGATGAGCTGATCACGTTTTTCAATCAGGCGCGGCAACCGAAGGAGCAAGCCGCCGCGCTCGATCAGATCATCAAGTTTCATCACGAATTCAAAGAACCGGCGAAGCAGTTGCAACCCATTCTCGATGCAATTGAAAAGACCGCTGCGCAGAATCAGCGACTTCATTCCGCGCTCGCTTTTGAATTGGTCATGGCCCGCGACGATTTGCTCGCGCGTGTTCCACAGCTCAAAAGCACAAATCCGGGATTGACGCTGGCGCGCTTGATCGCGGAGGAGGAACCGCGTCTTATCTCGATCTTTCCGAAATTGCCTTCGGCAAAAGAGAGAAGAGTTTTACAAACTCTTCCCGCCGCGCTCGGTCCGCGCTGGAGCGTGCGCGCCTTGCTCTTGATGCAGGCAAATCATGCGCGGCTCGTTTCGCAGATCCCGAAAGTATTCGTCGAAAGCGGGCAACAAGCGGAATTGCGCACGGCGCTCGAGCGAAGCATTCGCGAACATTCGGCCACAAGCGAGATGCTGCTCTGGCTTTGCAAGGAGCGCGACGGCGAATGGCGCGAATTAATTTCGCCCGAGTTACTGGGCGCAATTTTGTCGGCCCTGGAGCGCGATCAGCACAACGAGAAAAATCGCGGCAATAAATTGCGCGATCTCTTGCTCGATGATCGCGAGTTGATTCCCGACATATTTGTGGGCGCGGAGCAAAGTGTCGCGCGCGACGCGATGCGGCGCCTCATGCTTACGCCGGTCTTCGACGAGCTGACAAAGCGCTCGCTGCTCGCGCGAATTATTAAATTGTATCCCGAATTGCAAAGCGTGCTGACCGGCGCGCAACGCGAGGAAAAGAGCGAAGCGCTCGTCGTTTCCTGGAGCAGCCTCGAGAAACGAAAAGCCGAATACGAAGAGCTGGTGAACAAAAAAATTCCCGAGAACAGCAAGGAAATCGGGGTTGCTCGATCCTACGGCGATTTGCGCGAGAATTTTGAATTCAAGGCGGCCAAGGAAATGCAGGCCGTTCTCATGCGCCGCAAATCCGAGTTGGAAAAGGCGCTTCACAATGCGCGAGGCACCGCATTCGCAAGCCCCGATACTTCGCAGGTTTCAATCGGAACAATCGTGACGTTGCGCCAAACCGGTTCCGAAAAAGAAGAGACTTACACTGTCTTGGGAGCGTGGGACGGCAATCCCGAACACGGGATTATTTCATACAAGACTGCAATTGGTCAGGCGTTGCTTGGACACAAGCTTGGCGAAATCGTGATCCTGCAAACCGATCACGGCGAGGCAAAGTTCGCCATTATCTCGATCGAAGCCGCGCCGCCTGATACGACGTCGCCTGATCCGACGTTGACCGAAACAGAAGCAAAGGCCGAAACTGTCGGCGTCCAATAAGCTAGCGCCGGGCGCCGGCAAAAAGATCACCGAACCATCTGATCGCGGTCGATCAACGTATAAGGCACGACTTTTTGGTTCGAGTTGTTCATCGCATCCTTTACCGGCGTAAAAAAATTTAGCCAGGTCTTTCCGAAATAGCCTTCAGGGCATTCGACGATCTGGCAACCTGCTGAATATATTCCAACGTCGGGAGGGGGGCCGCCAGAGTGGAGATGAATAGCGAATTCTCCAAACTCGGTCAGGACAATCCTTCCCTCCTTGTCGAGGCGATGAACGTGAAACTTTTCGGCTTGAACAAAAGCGGGATGTTTTTCCGGACCGTGATGTCCCATCTTAAATTTGTGAACGCCTTCTACTAACTGCGCGCAGTACTTCTGTTTGGGGGTGTTTAATCCAGTACCACCCTGGATCGACACTGGCCGCGAACTTCGCCCCATTATCGTCGATGAAACTTACGATGAGATCGTCATAAACCCCAAGATCATTGCCGTCGCCTTGCTGATCTTCATGAAACCAACCGCGAATACCGAGAAGCTTCACGGCGTGCATCGCCGTTGCGTCGTCGAACTGTCGCAAGAACCATGCAAACTCTTTGTCCATATGCGTGCGGAGGACCATTGAACGCTCGTACTCAGCGCGCGCTTGCCTTAGATCGACATTCCGATGTCCGAAGGAATGGACTTGCCACGAACAAGACGCCCACCGGATAATCCGCGAAACCTTTTATGAACACAAAGATCAATCATCTGGCGGTTTGGATTCTCGTCGTGGTCCATCAGCTCGTCGGCTTCGGGTGGTATTCCGCTTTTGGCGAAGTCTGGTTAAACTTAAACGCCAAGACGAAGACCGACATCGAGCCGACGCACAGCTTTGTGCCGTATCTGATCGCGATCGTCGCGTCGATCTTCGTGAACTATGCCTTGGCCTGGTTCATCAGCCGGCTCAACGCCGCGAACGCGGCAGCGGGATTGAAAATCGCGCTCATCTGCTGGTTCGCCTTCTTGTTTGTCGAATATTCGACTATCTCCGCGTTCTCAGCTTTTGAGACAAATCCGTGGCCGCTTGTTTTTATTAACATGGGGCGTCCATTTGTTGCTTTTGCTATTAGCGGCCTGGTCCTCGGCGCCTGGCGCAAAGCCGGCTGACGATGTCGATCTTAGCAATACCTCTGGTGTAGTGGCGGCTGTCCTCAGCCGCAAGATGCATGAATTCGGTAGACAGGATTCGCCCGATTTACTCGCCAGTCCGGCTCGGATCGAGACCCGTTCTTAGAAACGTAATCCAGTAAATCCTGTCAATCCTGTCCTCCTTGTGTCCGTTATTCCTTCGGCGATTCCGGCATCGCCCTAAGGCCGACGCGGGCGAGGTATTCGTCGGCTTGAAGCAGATCGCTTCCGGCGCGCTCCAGAATCTTGAGAAGATTATCCATCGATGAAACTTCCTCGAGCTGTTCGGTGAGGAACCACTGCAGAAAATTGATCGTGATGTAATCGTTCTCTGAACGCGCGAGTCCGACGAGGGCGTTGATTTGATGCGTAACGTTCACTTCCTGATCGAGCGAGAGTTTTACGGCGTCTTTCGCGGTCTTAAAATTTGATTTCGGGGCATCGATCGCCGGGATTACCAAGCGTCCACCGGCATCGACAACGTATTTGATAAAACGCAGCGCATGCCCTTTCTCTTCCTCCGCCTGCTGGAAAAAATGCTGCGACAACTGCGGGAGCGCTTCGGCCGCGAAGTGCGCCGCGATCGCGTAATACTGCAGCTCTGCGCTGAACTCGTATCCGATCTGTTCATTGATCGCGTCAATGACCTTCTGGCTTGTTAGCATAGGAAAACCTTACCGCGGATTACGCGGATTCAAACGGATACCACCTGCTGACCTCTGACATCTGTCCTCTGACCTCTGACCTCTGAGGCAATGGCGTCGATGACTTTTTGGCTGGTAAGCATAGGAAAACCTTTCGCTGATTGACCGCTCTTTCTCTTAGCTCAGGACGCCACTGCACTCAAGCTCTCCAAGCTGGCATTAAAATATTTTACGATTTTTCTTGCTTTCGCCGTATTCTATTATAGACTGGCAGTATGTCCAGAGAAACAACAACCGCAGTGAGAGACGCACTCGAAGACCTATCGGATGCGGAACCCCTTTTCGAAAAGTTGCGCGATTTGCTCTTGGGTCTGTCACATCGCTACGCCAAATCGGACGAGCGCGAATGGGATAAAGCAGAGCATCTCTTCGCACTCTCTAGAAAGGTGGATCAACTGCGCCGAGAGATGCGTTATGAGTTAGCTGTAACCGATGGCGCCTTATCGAAAAAAACTTCCGCCGATGACAGCGCGGTCGCTACAAAAGCTGGAGAACGACCGAGGATCGCGCGAAAAGCTAAAAGTGCTTATCCAAAATATTCACTGCGGTCAGGTGTTCTCATCAAAATCGGACTGAGTCGCGACAGGCTCACTGAATATGAACATGCGGTTCCAAAACCTGAATTCGAGAAAATCGTAACCCGACTGGCAGAGTTGACTTCGCGAAAGACATTCGTGGTTGAGGACGTTCTAAACGAGGTGAAATGCCCAAGCTACCAAGTTTACCTTGTGATCGCCTTTCTCAAGGAGCGGGGATTGTTGGTCGTGCCGCGTCGCGGGTTGTACGCTTTTCGTCGACCAAAAGAGTTCTCGGCGGACACCAGAACGAATTGGGAGTCGTTAGCTAACTCGTGAGCCAAAAGAGATGACATCGTGAAAGTAAATGAAGTCTCGAATGTGGATGTAGTTGTGTACGTCCTTGCGATCCTCGGAGGAGCCGAGAAGACCGTATACAGTGAGCATATTGCAGCAAAATGTTACGAGCTGGCTCGCGCACGTTTCTCCTGGAAGTTACCGGACTACCGTGAAAAAGGGTGGCCAGATAAGTACATCGTCAAAACAGCATTGGAGGACGCGAAAAAAGATGAGTATGGCGCATTCGTCGACGGTGCTTATGCGCTGGATGTCGCCAAAGATGGCTGGCGACTGACAACAAAAGGCGTGGCGTGGTTTAAGGAGAACGGGGCAAAGGTTGAAAAACAATTAGGTTTGCGCACACAACATTCGTCGGTTTCTAAACGCGACGAACAGCGGTTCCTGAAGCAGATGCATGGCCAACCGCTGTATCAGTGTTATCGCGAGGCGGGCGGACTTGATGGCACAAGCCGATTTGCATTCACTGACATGTTGAATTGCAGCCCGGACGCGTCACAGGACGCAGTTACATCAAAGTTCAAAAGATTGCGCGCTACAGCCGAACTTGTCGGAAACCCAGATGTCATTCGCTTTCTTGACGCATGTAACGCGGCGTTTTTATCGGCGGGCAGTAACCCACCATTTTAAGTTACAGGAGGAAAGACATGAAAATACCTAGGGTAGGAGAGCCGATTAAACTTCAAACAGACACGAGATACGTCCAGCACAACCGGGATTACGCGATCGGAGATGTATATGACGCCCTTGTCGAACTCATCACCAACTGTGATGACTCGTACAACAATCTTTTTCGAGATCAGAAGCGCAGCAGAGACGGTGGAGATATTCTTATCGAGCAGCTTAAACAGCGGAAGGGCCAAGCTTCTTACATAGTTGTGCGGGACAAAGCGCAGGGGATGGATTCGAAAAAGATGGTATCCGCACTCTTGCGAATCGGAGCACACTCAAGTGAGGCTGGGAACCGTGGCTATATGGGGCGTGGTGCCAAAGATTGTTCGGCGTTGGGCAACGTTATCTTCGAGTCGATCAAAGATGACCGCTATTATCGATGCAAGATCACGCAGGATCTTAACTTTGTTCTGGAAGTGGATGGCAAGACCGCCAGCAATGTTGAGAGAAATCGGCTTGGAATTCCACACGGCAACGGAACATCAGTTACGCTTGAGTTGGCGCCTAACGTGCGAGTTCCCCACCTCGACTCTCTGGCGGCGGAACTGCCGTGGCACCGGGCGGCGGCCCCTCAGCTTGTCGCTGTGGCAGATCCTGCAGGAGCTGTCGCCCGAGCGCCAGCTGACGCTGCGCCAGGTGGCGGGGGCGGTGCGCGGCAC
>CATPCN010000015.1 GCA_955652855.1 uncultured Chthoniobacterales bacterium
AGTCTGGCCTGTCGTTCGTTTAATTCCTTATAGCCCCAATCTGCGCAAGAATGATCATGCGATCGAGCAGATGGCGGCTTCTATTACCCAGTTTGGGTTCAAGATTCCCATCCTAGCCCGCAGCACTGGCGAAGTAGTCGATGGCCACCTGCGACTCAAGGCTGCCGAGAAGCTTGGCATCCGCGCGGTACCGGTTATTTTGTGTGATGAATGGTCGGACGCCCAAGTAAAAGCATTTCGGCTCCTGGTGAATCGATCAGCGAATTGGGCCGAGTGGGACCATGAGCTGGTCGCGCTCGAAATCGGGGAACTAAAAGCCCTCGACTTCGAACTCAGCCTGACCGGCTTCGAGCCGGTCGAGATCGATGAATTTCTGTTCGGCGGTGAGAAAGAGAACCGTGACTCGGCTGTTCCGGAACTTCCGCTAAAAGCGACCACACGCTTGGGTGACCTCTGGATTTGCGGGGAGCACCGAGTACTCTGCGGCGACGCCACTTCGACGGAGGCAGTGGGTACTCTTCTGGGCTCGGTGACGCCGGTGCTGATGGTTACCGATCCGCCGTATGGCGTCGACTATGATCCGAACTGGCGTGAGCGGGCTGGACTAGGACGGCAACGCCAGACCGGAACGGTGGCAAATGATCAGCAGGTCGACTGGTCTGCTGCCTATGGGCTGTTTCCGGGTGGCGTGGCCTACGTCTGGCATGCCGGTGTGCATGCCGCTGAAGTTGCGGCGGGCTTGGAGTCCGCCGGACTGTACATCCGGTCGCAGATCATTTGGGTCAAACAACACTTCGCGCTGAGTCGAGGCGACTATCACTGGCAGCATGAACCGTGCTGGTATGCAGTGCGCAAAGGCCAGCCCGCTAACTGGTGCGGGGACCGCACTCAGTCCACGCTGTGGCAGGTCGCCAATCTGAATCCCTTTGGCGGCTCTCAAGAAGAAGCGACAGGACATGGCACGCAGAAGCCGGTGGAATTAATGCGCCGCCCGATTCTCAACAATAGCCTGCGCGGGGACATAATTTACGACCCATTCCTCGGCTCCGGCACAACACTCGTCGCTGCTCAACTCACCGAACGTATCTGCTTCGGGCTGGAACTCGACCCACGCTGGGTAGACGTTATTGTCAGGCGTTGGCAGCAGGTCAGCGGAAAAGTTGCCGTGCTCGCATCCGATGGCTCTGCATTCGATCAGGTCGCGGTTGAACGCGGGCAAGTGGGGGAGGTTGCCTAGTTATGCCGCGACCTTCGTTTACTCCCACCGACGAGCTGCGTGGCATGGTCAAGTCCATGGCAGCCGTCGGCATCCCGCACGAGAACATCGCTCGGAAAGTCGGCGTTCGATCTCCGAAGACCCTAAGAAAGCATTTTCGAAACGAGCTGGAACTCGGCGTGACAGAAGCCAACTATAAAGTTGCTTCAACTTTGTTCCAGATGGCCACCTCAGGCGATCATGCCGTGGCAACGCTGTTCTGGATGAAGAGCCGCGCCGGATGGGGGCGGCCGGCTTTTGAGCCTGCCTCGGGTCCGCCTCCGCCCTTCGTGGTGGCTCAGGACCGGGGAGGACTGCAATGATCCAATTAAAACCTCCGCAGTGGAGAGTTTTCCGAAGTGATGCCCGCTTCCGGCTGCTTGTGGCCGGGCGCCGCTTCGGCAAGACATTCCTCTCACTGGTTGAGCTTTGTCAGGCGGCCTGGTCTCCGGGCCGCCTGGCCTGGTACGTAGCGCCGACCTACAAACAAGCCAAGCGCGTTGCCTGGAAGCCACTCAAGCAAATGACTCGGCCTTACTGGGCAGCGAGGCCCAACGAAACCGATTTGAGAATCGAACTCGTTACCGGCGGCACGATTTGTCTGCGTGGCGCCGATAACTACGACTCGCTGCGCGGCGATGGTCTGGACTTTCTCATTCTGGATGAGTACGCATCCATCGCCCGCGAAGCCTGGCCGGAAGTGCTCCGCCCGGCACTAGCCGATAAACAAGGCCACGCCTTGTTCATCGGCACACCGCGCGGTTACAACCACTTTTATGATCTGTACCAGACAGCCCAGGGCAGACCGGAATGGGCCACCTTCCAATTCACGACCGAAGAGGGTGGCAACGTCGCGCGTGAAGAGTTACAGAGTGCCACGCATGAACTCGATGAGCGCACCTACAGGCAAGAGTTTCAAGCGAGCTTTGAAAACCTCACGGGCGGCGTCGTGTACTACGCCTTCGACCGCACCAAGAACGTCGAACCCCTGCGCTATAACCCGCAACTGCCCTTGTTCTGGTCGCTCGACTTCAACGTCAATCCGATGTGCGCGGTCATCGGGCAGCGAGAGGGCGATCGAGTCTACATACTGGACGAACTGGTGCTGCCGGATTCCAATACCCCGGCGGCCTGCCAGGCCTTCTGTGAGTGGATCGCACATTCGCGTCAAAATACACCATTCCCGGTGCAGATCCAGACCTATGGTGACGCGGCTGGTAACGGGCGTCACACCTCAGCCTCGCGCACCGATTGGCAAATCATTGACGATTTCTTTCATCATTACTTCTGCCAGTTTACACGTAGCGTCCCCTCCACCAATCCACCCGTAAAAGATCGGGTCAACTGCGTGAATGCCATGTTGCACAATCAAGCCGGCGATCGCCGCTTGCGGATCGATCCCAGGTGCAAGCAGCTGATTCTCGATTTGGAGCGCGTGCATTGGAAAAGCGACCTGAACGGGAATAGCTTGACCGTCATTGACGATTCCGATCCCAAACGAACCCACGTGAGCGATGCATTGGGGTACATGATCGCCTCCGAGTTCGGCATGCGAGGCAAGTTCGGCGAAATGCCGGGCTCGCCTCGTTAAAGTGATGAACACTCCCTCCTAGTATCCGGGCGCGGCACTCTTCTTCTATTCATATGGCTCCCTGCCGAAACGCGCGTTCCAAGAATTGTTCGGTACAAAAGCAGATGTGTGCTCAGCGTCGCTAATGCTTTTTGTTCTTCTTGGTCATGGGGACTATGGCAGCGGCGTGATCACCGGTGTGGGGCCCTAGTCTGGTCACGCGGCTCAAGAAATCGATTGCAATGCGTTCTGATCCGATGGCCATGATAACGCGACGGGTCTTGGGGTCCCTGGCAATAATGCTGCTTTGGTCTTCTCGAATGGGCACGACTTTGGGTGGTTTTGGCATGCACACAGCATGCCCGATGCTGCCCGACCAATGCCAGTCCCGGTCCGGGGCGACGGCCGTTGCAACCTCAAGAACTCTGCAATCGATGACCGGCTCGGCACAGGGATTAGGCCCAACGGCGGCGGGCATTCCGTGCGCTGCTCGCCAAGATGAGGAGGTCCAGACGCAAAAAGAGCCGGGGCGGTCAGACCCGGCTCGTAGGCAGAGGAGCAGACAGTTAGTGGCTAGCCGCGGATCGCGTAGACGCGCTCGCCGTCACGCTCAAACGATTTTACGCGCAGGTGCATGCGCTTGCCCAGTTGACCGCTGATGAAGCCGCGCACGCTGTGAGCCTGCCAGCCGGTTGCCTTCATGATGGCCTTCAGACTGGCGCCCGCGGGTTGCCGCAGCAGCGCAATGACGCGCGCGGTCTTGCTGGTTTTGTGGCCCGTGTGTGCGCCGCGCCCGGAGCTGGCCTTGTGAGCCGGCTTGCGGGCCGGGGAGCCCGACGTGGCCGCGGGTTCGCCGTCACCCAGGCCCTGAATGGCCTTCCATATCCGGGCCACTGCCGTCTTGCGATCGGTGAACCGCTTCACCGGCGCCACGCCCGGCAGGCTGTTCCAGACTGCGACCAGGCGGCTTGCGGGCCACCGGGCAGCCAGGCTGGCAAGTTCCTGCTGACTGCAGAAACGTTCCGATCCTTCTTTCATCTCGCCCGCCTCCTGGGCAGAGGAGAACACGGCGATGTTGTTTTCCGAGTCGATAGTGAAGATGTTCATGAGCGCTCCTTTCGTTCTTTGGGTTGATGGGGGCGCGGCGCAATGCCGCCGCCGGGACGTGCGCAGGTCGCATTCGACGAAGCGCGAGGTTTCGGTTTGGTTCCGGGCTGCGGCGGATCGAGCCACAGCAGCGCGAAGCTTACACCTATAGATGTTGCGAATTGTTGCATAGTCATTCACCTTTCTTTTCGGGCCCTGAGGACCCGGTTATCGTTTGGTGATGACATTCATCCCTCGGCTTGGCCGAGGAGTCAAGCAAATTTAGGATCTTTTGTTTTGGACGGGATGGGTACGTTTCGAAGAGGCCTGGACGCTATATTGGACCGACGTTTGCACCGCCCTTCAGTGCGTCCACCAAGGAGCGGGTCCCGGGCAAGGCAGCTTGCAGGGGGTCCCTGCAGTTCGCGAAGGCGCGGCACGCGGCGAGCAACGGGCTATTGTTGCAGAGTTCCGCGCCGCTGTGCCGGACGCTCCTTCATCCGCTGCCGCAGGAGGTCGGCCTCGATCAGCACGTCTTGCCGATCTCGATACTTCTTCTCGCGCTGCTGGTGCAGCCGGCCAAAGAAGGTCCAGTCCCGCTGTTCGCGCTCCGCGAGCCACTCGACCAGTTCGAAGTTGATCTGGGCACGCGTCTCCTCAACCATCACCTCCCAGGCTTTCCACGCTTGCCGCCCCAGGCCGAGCTTTTTCAGTTGCTGCAACTGGAGTAGGACCTGTTCAAAGCCCTCGTTAAGGTGGTAGAGGATCTCGTACAGGCGCAGCTTTCTGGCGGAGTGTTGGTCAGCAGAACTCGCTGTCGCGCGTCGTGAGGATGCTGGTCGAGAGCGCTGCCGGAACTGGCGATCCGGCGCTTTGCTTCCCGAGCGGGCACCGCGTTCGGTGGTTTTGGCATGGTGCATGGTGGGCTGATGCATGCGGGTCATTGCAAGTCGCCAAACCACGCGGCGCTCGGAAACGCTACAGCATCGGTCCTTGTGCGCATCGCTAGCGCAAGTCGGCCAAGCGTACGTTAGAGTTTGATCCGCACTAGCATCACCAGGTAGAACATCCGGTGTTTGGCCCAACCACCCAGCCAGCACACGCGCCAGTCGTCGAACCGGGCGCCCAGCGCGACAGGGGCGCGCAGGCGAAGATACTTGGTTTCAAGGTGCATGTTTTCCTGCCACTCCTTTGGTCCACATTCATGCCTCTGCGCTTGCGGAAAAGCAAGTCCGCTGGGGCGAATGTCTGAGTTCCGAGAGGGTGAGGGTTCCGAAAGCGGCCGGCCAAAGAACGGCACGAGTAAAGGCCGGCTACGCCTGGAACTGAAGGTGTCCGGTGGGGCAGTCCGTCACAGATTCTCGAAGTATGCCTGATCCAGGCGCTTGACCACGTACGTTTTGGCCGGCGCCACCCCGACGTTATAATCGATCATCAATGACGCAATGTGCTTACCGTCGATCAGAACGATCTTCTGCGGAAGCGCTTCGACGTACTCCCAGGCATCCCGAGTGAATCCAGACGAGGTGATGAATACCCCACGGGAGGCGTGTTTTTTCGTCAAGGCCCCGGAGAACTTCATAATCTCTGGGCTTCCCACAGCATCTCTCCACCGCTTGGCCTGAACGTAAATCGCGTCGATTCCTAGCCGGTCCTGCTTGATCACGCCATCGATGCCGCCATCGCCGGACCGCCCGACCACCTGACCGGCATCTTCCACCGAGCCGCCGTAACCCATCGCCACCAGCAAATCCACTACCAGCTTCTCAAAAGCTTCTGGAGTTCCATTCCGGACAGCTTCCAGC
>CATPCN010000016.1 GCA_955652855.1 uncultured Chthoniobacterales bacterium
ACACGTCGCCGGTCGCCGCGTAGCCGTAGCCGCCATCGGCGTAGACCGTCGCCATCGCGCCTCGGTCGATGGCCGCGGCGAACGGCTGCGGAACGTTCTTGCGGACTGCGTACGAGTCGCACGTTTCCTCGACGAAGCGCAGCGACCAGAAATCGGCGCGGACGTCGAAGGCGGGCAGGGGGTCATCGAACGGCATGGGAGTCCCCATGGTCGAAGAAAGAATGACGCCCGAATCGCGTTTTTCCCCGCCATTGGATTAGAATTTTCAATATGTGCTCCCGAAAGGGGCTGAATGGGACGGACACCGCGGCCGTGGGCCCCGTGGCGCCCGGCCCGATCCGTCATGCACGGAACGAAAGCCCGGGCGCGCGTGTTTGCGTCTCAGGCGGTTCCTAACCGAAAAGGAGGGGTCCATGAAAAGGCTCATCGCTTTGTCGTTGGGGTTGCTCGCGGGGGGCTGCGCGACGTATGGCCCGACTTGGAGCGAAATCTCGGGCGATCGTTACTACAACCTTACAGTTCTAAATCGACGTCCGGCGATCATCGAGAAAGTGGACGGCTACAGCTCGTACGCATCGTATCCCATCAAACTCGATCCCGGCCAACACGCGATCGAATTGGGCGGCCCGGCGCCGCGCTGGCCCGGTGGGGCAGCCCTGCATACCCTCAAGCTCGATCTCGAGCCCTGCAAGCGTTACTACCTGAACGCGCAGTTCGAGAACCCGGTCGAGCCGACGTGGAAGCCGGTCGTCGACTATGTCGAACCGATCGCCGGGTGCCCGTTCAATACCGCGGCCAGATAGATCAGTCACGGCTCCCTATTTCGCGAACCGTCGGTGCGCCCGCAAGCTGCACGAGCGCATCGCCGGTGACGCGCGCGATCCGCCAATCCGGCAGGACGGCGGCGCCCAGCCCTTCATAGAAGCGGATCGCCGGCGCGTTCCAGTCGAGCACCGCCCATTCGAAGCGTCCGCAGTCTCGCTCGCGCGCCAGGCGTGCCAGCGCCGCCAGGAGCGCGCGACCGAGGCCGGCGCTCCGATGCTCCGGGCGCACGAACAAGTCCTCGAGCCAAAGGCTTGGGCGGCCGAGAAAAGTCGAGAAAGTGTGGAAAAAAAGCGCAAAACCCGCCGCAGGGGCGGGGTTTTGTGCTTTGCGCGCAATCAGCACTTCGGCCGCCGGATGGGGCCCGAATAACGCTCGCGCAATATCGGCCTCGGTCGAGATGCAGATCGGCGTCAGGCGCTCGTATTCGGCCAGTGCGCGGATCAGCGCATGTATTTCGGGGACGTCGGCGGGGGTCGCCGCGGCGATCGTGAACCGGCCGGCGGTCACGGCGCTGGCATCATGGCGGACGGCGGCGCGACACGGCTGCCCAGGATGACGAGGTCGCGCTCCACGCCGTCCAACTCCGCGACCTGCGGCAGACGCCCCCAATCGTAGAATCCCTCGCCGCGGAACAGCGCCAGGCTGGCTGCGTTGTGTCCGAAGACGAACGCCAACAGTGTCCGCAGGCCGAGCGCCGGCGCCGCGGCCAGCGCATGGCGGATGAGCGCCCGGCCGATGCCGCGCCGCTGACGCCCGGGCGCCATATAGACCGCCGTTTCGGCGGTGGCGTGATAGGCGGGCCGGCCGTAGAACGACCGGCCCGAAAGCCAGCCGGTCACCGGACCGCCCGCGACGTCGCAATGGATCCAGAGCGGCCGCCGCGCCGCATCGAACTCGCGGAACCAGGGCATGCGCGCCTCGACGGTCACCGGCTCGAGGTCGGCGGTCGCCGCCCGTCCCGGAATCGCCGCGTTGTAGATTGCAACGATTTCCGGTAAATCCGAGGGCTCCGCGATACGTATCGGCACGATTGGTGAAATTGCAACAAATGGGTACCGGCCATTGTAACAATCGCGAGCTTTGGTTGCCCGCCAAAAGAGCGCTGTTGTAACGTGGCGGTGTGTGCCGCAAGGCGGACAAAAACGTCCGTTTTAGTACCACTCTTTTCTGGGGGTTTTCATGATTTTCCAACGCAAGAAGGTTGCGTCGGCGCTCGCTTACATGCTGGGCGCCGGCGGTGCCATGTCGCTGATCGCGGCTCCGGCGCAGGCGGCCGACATCAAGGTCGACGTTACCGGCTCCAACATCAAACGGGTCGAGGGCGAAGGTGCGTTGCCCGTGCAGGTGTTGACGCGCCAAGACATCGACAGGACCGGCGCGACCACCGCGTACGAGCTGCTCAACTACGTCTCCGCCAACAACAGCGGCGGCAACGTCAACATCGGCAACGTCATCGGCTCTCTCACGTTCAGCGCGCAGACGGCCTCGCTGCGTGGCCTCGGCGGCCAAGCCACGCTGATACTCGTCAACGGCAAGCGCGTCCAGAACTTCTCGGGCGAGTTTCAGGGCGTCTACGGCGTCAACCTCGACACCATCCCGTTCTCGGCGATCGAGCGTGTCGAAGTCCTGAAGGACGGCGCGTCGGCCGTGTACGGCAGCGACGCGATCGGCGGCGTCATCAACTTCATCCTCCGGCAGGACTACACAGGATACGAGGTCGCTGCGCAGTACGGCGCGCCCACCCGCAGCGGCAAGGGCGAAATCTGGAATGCGTCCGCCTCCGCCGGCTGGGGCGATCTAGGCAAGGACCGCTACAACTTCTTCATCACGGGCCGATATGAAGAGCAGAAGCCCCTGTTCGACACCGACCGCAACTTCTCGAACACGAGCTACCTCCCGGCGATAGGTGTCAACACCACGTCCGGTAACACGTTCCCGGCTTTCATCTCGACGGGCCACATCGGCAGCTTGAACTTCCCGAACTGCGGCGCGATCCCAGGCGACATCCGCATAGGAACCCGTTGCAGGTTCGACCCCAACGCGTTCACCGGCGTCGAAAGCATTCCCGGACAGAAGCTCACGAGCGCCTACGCCTCCGGCCGGTTCCAGATCAATCCCGACTGGCAGGCGTACGCGAACGGGTTCTTCTCGAGGGCCGAGACGACCTACATCATTCAGCCGACGCCGATCTCCGACCAGTTTTTCATTGGCCCGAACAGCGACATCCCGTGGAGCATTCTACTGCCTCCGACCAGCCCGTTTTACCCCCACCAGCAAGCCATCGACCACGGTGTCGACGGCCAACCGCTCAACGTGCGCTATCGCTGCGTCCTGTGCGGCAACCGCAGCACGACCGACACGAACGATGGCTACCAAGGCGTAGCGGGCATCAAGGGGGCGTGGAACAACTGGGATTTGGACTTCAACGGGTTCTACGGCGAAGGCAAGACGACCAGCCACACCAACAACGGCTTCGTCCACGAGTTGGCGATTCAATCGCTATTGAATAGCGGTGTCGTCAACGTGTTCGGTCCGAACACGCCGGCCGTGTCGGCGTTGGTGGAGCCCCTGCAATTCAGGGAAGACTCGCTCAAGGGGACGTCGAAGAATTACGGCGTCCAAGGCAAGGCCTCATCGGACATCTACAACCTTCCGGCGGGACCGCTCGGCCTCGCGGTGGGCTTCGATGCGCGCAAAGAAACGCTGGAGCAGACGCCGAATCCGGCCCTGGCGCTCGGTGACATTAGCGGTTTTGGCGTCCCCATCTTTCCCGTCAATGCTTCGCGTAAGAACGAGGCGGTATTTACCGAGTTCAACATTCCGATCATCAAGAACCTCGAGGCGACGGCTGCCGTCCGTTACGACCACTACAGCGACTTCGGCAGCACGACCAATCCGAAGGTCTCGGTGCGGTGGAACCCGGTCCAGTCGCTGCTGCTCCGCGCCTCGTGGGGCACGGGCTTCATCGCGCCCAGCCTGTCGCAGCTCTTTGGCCTGCAGACGCAAGGCGTCGGCTCGCCGGGCCTGACCGATCCGGTCCGCTGCCCGGTGACACACGACTCGAACGACTGCGACACGCAGTTCGGCACGCTCTTCGGCGGCAACACCAAACTGCAGCCGGAAAAGGCCACCCAGTACCAGGTCGGTGGTGTGTGGGAGCCGGTGACCGGCTACTCTATCGGCGTCGACTACTTCAACGTGGAGCTCAGGAATCTGTTCTCGAACGGCGTCACGCCGGGCACGATCCTGGCCAATCTCACCCAGTTCGGCTACCTCGTGACGCGCTTGGCGCCGGATCCGGCATTTCCGAACCTCCCGGGCCGTATCTTCAGCATCGACCAGCGCTTCATCAACCTGGGCAAGGTGAAGCTCCAGGGCTTCGACGTCGACGCGCGCGCGAAGCTTCCGCCCACGGCGTTTGGCCGCTTTAGTGTGAACCTGAGCGGAACGTACTATTCCAAATACGACGTGCAGAATACCGATGGGTCCTTCACGGGCTTCGTATCGAATCAGTATCAGGCCACCAACACCGGCATCACGCCACGCTGGAAGCACTACTTTGCAGTGAACTGGGAGTACGGTCCGTGGCAGGCGACGGTCGGCCAGACGTACCAGTCGGGCTACATCGACGTGCAAACCGACCCGAACGGCGACCTGCGTCGCGTCGGCGCGCTCAGCCTATGGGACTTCTCAGGCTCGTACACCGGCGTCAAGAACTTGAAGCTCACGCTGGGCGTGAAGAACATTATGGACCAGAACCCGCCGCTCACGAACCAGAACAACACGTTCCAGATCGGCTACGATCCGTCGTACTACGATCCGCGCGCGCGCTTCGTCTACGGCCGCGTCGAATACGCGTTCGGCAAGTAACCGCCCCGCCCTAGCTGTTTGCCTGTCCTTCACGGGGGGTCTTCGGACCCCTCGTTTTTTGTGTGCTGTATCGGAGCGTGCGTTCCGGCAAAATGTGCTAAAACACGCGCTTGAAAAATCCGCAGTCGATTTCGACAAGACCAAGGGAAACCGCGATGAAGAAAAGCATGGCAGCCATGCTGTTCGCCGTTGCAGCGTTCGCCGCGCCGATCGCGTGGGCGGAGGACAAGATCGCCGATGTGACCGACATGCAGGCGCTCCGCAATGCGGTCAAGACCGACCGAAGGGCGTTCGTGGCGGCGACGCTCAAGCTCACCGACGCGCAGGCGAAACGATTCTGGCCGGCCTACGATGCGTACGAGCGGACGCTCGACATGGCCAATCGGCGGCGCGTCGTGGCGGTGGAAGGTCTGATCGCAAGGGACAAGCCCGTGACCGATCTCTATGCCCGAAATCTCGCCAACGAGCTGATCGCGTCCGACGAGGCGGAGGTCAAGGCGCGACGCACGTTGCACAATCGCGTGATGCGGGCCCTCCCTGCAACCAAGGCGGCGCGCTACCTGCAGCTCGAGTCGAAAATCCGCGCCGCCCAGGCGTACGATATCGCGGCTACGATTCCTCTGATCAAATAGGTCGCTTTAGCCGTGCCGCTTGCGCTTCGTCCAGAGCGTTGTCTTTAAATACACGATGGACTTTTTGTCGCTTTTGTGTAGAATCGCGCCGTTTTCCGACGAGGCTTGGCCCCGCCCCCGGTGGGGCCAATGCGTTTTGACCTACGCGCGCACCGGTCCTCCCGTGGAGTCCGTCCACGGGTGGGTCGTGGGGACATCTGTTTGCGCGCGCCGTCCGTATCCGAGGAAGCGGGCCCACATCCGGCACCTGCTTGGCTGCCGGCGAGGCATACTCCCATCGCCGCGTGATTCGCCGCTTTAATCGTCCGTAGGTGTCGGTCGTGACTTATTTTCTGATGTTCGACAATTGCCTGGAGACAACATGTTGAAGA
>CATPCN010000017.1 GCA_955652855.1 uncultured Chthoniobacterales bacterium
CGCTCGACACCGACAAGACCGAGCATGTGACGCTGACGGCGGCGGCGGTGATCAACGCGGCGGCAGCCCCGACCGCGGCGTTCACGGTTGCCGGGCTTGATGACGCGGTGACCGGCACGCTGTCGGTCACCGACGGCACCCACACGGTCACCACCGCGGTCACCGCCAACGGCACCTACCACCTCGACGTGAGGTCGCTCACCGACGGCCTGATCACTGCGTCGTTCGCGGCGACTGACGCCGCCAGCAATCCGGAGAGCGCCAGCACCACGGCGACGCTCGACACCGATGCGACCGAGCATGTGACGCTGACGGCGGCGACGATTATCAACAAGTCGGCAGCCCCGAAATCGGAATTCACAATTGCCGGGCTTGATGACGCGGTGACCGGCACGCTGTCGGTCACCGACGGCGCCGGTCACACGGTCAGCACCGCGGTCACTAACAACGGCACCTTCCAGCTCAACGTGAGCACGCTCAACGACGGCCCGATCACGGCGTCGTTCGCGGCGACCGACGCCGCCGGCAACCCGGAGAGCGCCAGCACCACGGCGACGCTCCACACCGTCGCCCCGACGCTGACCGAGCGCCTCGCGTCCGATACCGGATCCTCGGCGACCGACAATATCACCTCGAATGATGCGCTGACCGGCACCGGTCTGGCCAACACCTTGGTGCACTTCAGCGTTGATGGAGTCCTCATTGCCGCCACCACGACCGCCAACGCTCAGGGAGTGTGGTCGTTCACCCCGGCGGGGCTTGCGGATGGTGCGCACACTATTGTGGCGAGCCAGACCGACGGCTTCGGCAACACCGGCACCGCGACGCTGAGCTTTACGCTCGATACCGACGCACCGACGGTAGCAATCGGCACCATCAACACGGCGACGCATACGATTTCCGGAACGGCCGACCGTGCCGATGCCGGCACCACCATCACCATCCTCGATAGAGTCACCACGAACAATCCCTTAACCCATTATGCCGCGGACCTTCTCACAGCGGGCCAAAATCAGACCCGAGGAGTGTTAATCAACGGGTTGGGCGGTAGCGCCGGCTTCGGAAATAACGCCGTCCCTATTGGCGACGACAATTCCTCGGCGGCGATCGACATCACCTCCGTATTCCCGACCACCGTATTCGGGGCAGCCGGGGTCGATTTCTTTGGCCACCACTACACTTCGCTCTACATCAACAATAACGGAAACATTACGTTCACACAGCCCAACCCTACGTATACGCCGAGTGCAATCAGTGCCCAGGTCAACAATCCTATCATTGCGCCGTTTTGGGCGGACGTAGATACGCGCGGCGGTGCCGGTACCCCCACGGGAGGCAACGCCACGGGCGCCAACCAGGTTTTCTACAATCTCGATTCCGTGAATGGCGTCCTGACCATCACTTGGGACGACGTTGGATATTACAACCAAAAAACGAACAAGCTGGATGCTTTCCAGGTTCAGCTTATCAGTCTGGGAGGCGGCAATTTCGACATCGTCTACCGATACGCAAGCATCAACTGGACGACAGGCGATGCGAGCGGAGGAACGAATGGTCTAGGCGGAACGCTAGCAAGGGCTGGCTATTCAGCGGATGATGGTAATCCCGCTCATTATTTTGAGCTGCCGCAATCGCTGTCGGGAAATCAGGCGGCGCTTCTGGCGCTTCCAACAACCGCCGGCAACACGGGGATCGCAGGTGTTGACGTCTTCCAGGTCCTCAACGGGGTAGTAGGCCCAACCCAGACCGTCGTTGGCACCGCGACGGTGCAGAGCGATGGCACTTGGTCAACCAACAACGTTACGCTGCCCAGCGGCACCAACACCCTGACCGCCCAGGAGACTGATCTCGCCGGCAACACTGGCACCAGCGCGCCAGTGACCGTGAACCAGACTAATACAGCTCCGGCAGGTGTGGCTGGATCCGCCATTAACTTGGGGCTAACACAGCTAGCCGGCGTAGGCACCAAGGCAGTCACTGTTATCGGATCTCCGCTCAACTGGACGATGGGGGGCGCCACACACAACGCGGATGGCTCCTGGACAGCGCTGACGAACGATTTCTCGACGCTGACGATAACGCCGGACGTTAATTTTGTCGGTGCCATCGCCCTGAAGGTCGTCGAAACCTGGACGAATCCAGACGGAAGCGTTGGCTCGATGGTCGTGTCGGACAACTTCGAAGCCTACGCACCAGGTTCACCAATTTTTGCCGTCGCGGGCGACGATCACTTAACCGGCACCGGTAGCGCAGATCTCTTCGTCTTCGCTCAGCCGATCGGCAATGACATAATCTACAATTTCAACGCCGCGTCGGACAAAATCGATCTAATTGGCTTCAACCATATCGCGAGCTTCGCCGACATCCAGGGTAATATCGCGGACGATGCCAACGGCAATACCGTGATCAAGATAGGTGCTAATGAAACGATAACGGTAAATGGGATTCACACAGCATCGTTTACGGCGAGTGACTTTGTGTTCAATCAAGCGCCGATCACAGAGAACCCAGGGACGATGCGAATCGGCGACGGTTCCCACCTACCGTTGAGCGGGACGATCAACAACACCGGTACCATCGAATTAAACTCCACCGGCGACGCAACTGATCTGCAGCTCATCGAACACGGCATAGCGCTCACGGGCGCCGGTCACGTCGTCTTGTCGGATAGCGCAGAAAATGTGATCAGCGGCACGAGCGCCGATGTGACGCTGACTAATGTCGACAACACTATCTCGGGAGCGGGTCAGATTGGGACCGGAAAGCTAACGTTGATCAACGAAGGGACGATCGACGCAACAGGTGCGAACTCTCTTACTGTCGATACCGGCGTCAACGTCGTCACCAACTCGGGAACGCTCGAGGCAACCGGCGGTGGCGGCCTCATCGTTCACAGCGATGTCGTCAATACGGGCGTCTTGTGGGCTAACGGCGGCAATGTCACGCTCGAGGGCAATGTCAGCGGCAACGGATCGGCCCTCATAAGTGGATCTGCCGCATTTGAATTTGCTGCCGCTTCTGCCGAAAACACTGCTTTTGCTCCCGGGTCCACCGGGACTCTCGTACTCGACCATGGGTTTGATTTCTCGGGCATCGTGTCAGGAATGACGGCAAGCAATCATCTGGACCTCCTGGACTTCAGCTTCGCCAAGGGGACCACGCTGAATTACACGGCCAATGCGGATGGCAACGGCGGGACGTTGAGCGTCACCGACGCATCGCACACAGCCAACATTGCCCTGTCAGGGCATTTCGACCCGGCAGGATTCCAGGCGGGGGTTGACCACGGGACGGGGACGCTGGTCAGCTACCACGACATCCTTCTGGTCTGATTCCGCCGCGGCGGAAGCACTTCGCGTCATCACATTCGATAACTCCCAGCTTCTCGATTCCTACGTCAAGCCTGCGGATCCGGAAATGATTATTTTGTCTTCAAGACAGGCATTGGCGACATCATCGTGAATTCCAATTCACCGGCCAGCGCGCACTTTGCTATGGGTGGCGTCACGATCCATCCTCGCTGCGCGTATCGAACTAGACGCCAGCCGCGAATTGTCGAGGCGGAATGCTGCCATGAGTGCGCAGTCCTGGGACGGCAATTGTGCTTGTCGCGTCTGCCTGCGCTCGCGCGGGACTTCGCCCTGGATCTGGAAGAGACCGGCCTCAATCGAAGTTGCCGGCCTCAAATAGCCGCCACAGCAGGCTCGCGAGGCGAAGGACGACGACGGTCGCCGGACTATCGGTGTCGGACGCAGCTGCCTCGCCCACCGAAACCTTCACGATCAATGCGGTAACTGCAGGTGCCGGTTCGGGAAGCAGCATTACACCCTCGACGGACTCCGGTCACCTGACCGACATCAACGCGGCTTTGGCCACCGGCGTCACCTATCATCCGGGGTCGACGCCGCCGCAGACCGACAAGGTTACCCTTACCGTCGCCGATAGCTTCGGCGCCGCCGACACAGTGAATTTCATCTTCAACGAGGCGGGAACTGGCCCGACTACCACTC
>CATPCN010000018.1 GCA_955652855.1 uncultured Chthoniobacterales bacterium
ATTTTGAACCCGGCGAGCCGCAGTGCGTAAATGCCTGCGGCTTTTGCTTCGATGGGCTTGGCAGCCGACCGGCCAACATTTGAATCACAGGCCGCGTACTTGAAAAGGCATGGCCTGTTTGTGGGTGGTGAAGAACGGCGGGCTGATTTCGAGCCAGAGTGTTATTAAATAAAATTGATAAACCAAGAGATAGCGGAATACATCGCGATGCGTTGGTTCGGCAAGGGCAAGCAGAGCGACGTGTGGGACGACGCTGTTCCAGAGGTCATTAACGACCTTGAGGCGGCGCAGAGGATACGAAGAATCTGCGAGGCCGCAGCCGACCTTGTCAAAAGCGTAGGCAGTCGCACTGGCGGGTCGGCAGAGAAAGAACGGTACGAACGGGCGGCTAGGACCGCAATGCAGATCGCACTCAGGATTTCAGATGACCTTGTACGCGATGCCGCCTTGCGCCAGATCATAGATTTGAGCGTGAAGGCGAACAGCCTGAGGACAGCGGAAGTACTCCTTCGCGGTATTCAGGCCGTATCAATTAGAGAAGCCGTGCGGAATGATAATCCGATCCTACGGCAGTGAACGCCGCGTACTTGAAACGGCACGGCTTGCTACTGTTAGGACAAATGATCAGGGGTGTTGCTTTGACCACTCTTTGTAACTGGTCGTCCGAACAGGTTTGCGATTGTTCTGTTTCTTCGCAATAATCCCTCGATCTACAAGCAGCTTCCACAGCACATTCTGCTTCGGGGTGAAGAACACACACATGGCGCTGATATTGGCAAAATCACTTTTTTCAGGGTTGCCATAAGCTTCGCGGATCACATCGTGAGCCAGTTCATCGAACCCACGTTCATCGGTAAAAACAGGATTGGCCAAAAACTCCTTCAGAACTTTGGTCTCAAGGAAGATGTTGGCCAGCGTGGCTTTGTTCACATCAAGTTTTTTTAACATCTGAATCCTCGCGCACCGTGACGACACGGGATTATAGGGGCAAACGCGAGCCGGTGATTTTCTCACGGGTCAATTGTCACAGCGTGGTTAACCCGCCTCAGTGACTCTCTATATCACATTTCGATGGCAGCGGCGACAGCGGTGCGGCAAATGGGCAGTCAAGCTGCCCATCTACCTATTGATGATCGGGAGCCCTTAGTTGCGACTCCACCATCGTTTTCGCTGTTCATCCTCGCGGGTCATCAATTCGTTGATTGCCTGCCGGATAAACTCGGACATCGATGGATAACGACCAACAATGAGCGTGGATATCCGCGTCTTGGTCACTGCATCGAGGCGGTGGGATAGGACACGATCCTTAATCATCGGAAGCCCCAAGCACTTTCTGACACCTTGAATTTAGCCCAAGGCATTGCCGATCCAAACTTGCTAAAGTCCATGACGTTGATTTCCGTGTCGAACAGTTCGGCAATGATATCCGCGATCTTACGGTGACCATCGGTGTCGGCGCTAATGGGTTTCAATCGAACGACGTGACCTTGCACATTGGTACGGGCCGCCATTTTGGTTTTGCCAAACGTCAGTCTGAAATAGGGATAAAAATTTGTGGGGCTGTTGTCGAGTTCGACGTCGAGCGATGGTATCGCCAATAACTTGGCGAATGCACTGATGGTGATAGGCTTCTTGATAAAATATCGTAGCTTCGACATTGGTACCCTCCATTGTTAATTTAAGTGTGCTGCTGTTTGCGCTACATTATTTATACATCGTCACACGGTAACGCTGGGGTTGGCCAAGACGATTCAAGACCTGCTGAAATACGTCAGGGCTAAACCCAACCCGCTGTTTAAGACCCCACCTTGGGTGGGCTTCTATGGACGTTGGCTGGACCGGCGAACAGGATCGCAGCCTCAGCCAGTCCTGCGTGGGCAACGGGTGCTTGAGACAATGATGGGTGTTCCGCTAGCGGAGCACCCATGGTCGCAAATCGGCTGACCGGAAGCTGATGCAGTCTGTTGAGACTGGCTCTCGGCGGCTCCAAGGGGCTTCCTAGGGCTTCACAGAGCCAATGGAAGGCCATCTGTAGAGACCGGGACAGCTAAAGCGGCGTTTCGTATCGGTGCGGTGCCGCCCGTGCATGATCCGAGCAATTTGCCGGAATAATCATCATCCCGTGATCAACAGCTTTTGGTTGCTGGGTTCGCGGCTGGCTGTAGGCAGGATCAACAGGCTATCGTCGAATGATAGGCGATTGGTTTTTAGGCCCTTCAACGCGTATTCCGTTACACGATCTACATCCGCCGAGTAAAATTCTTCGGCGTGGACTCGATTCAATAGGCGCTGGTCTTGAACGTAGTGATGCTGATTATCGATGAAGTGTTGCTCAGCGCTAGTCTTCAGCCGGGAGACCGGTGGCCCCAGTAGGAGTGCATGCCAGTGCAATCCGTCATTCGTAATCACGTCGTACAATGACTTCTTCTCACGTTTGTTAACGGGTCCATCTGCGCAGGCGATCATGACTGGGTTGATTGAACCATATGATTTCGGACGTCGAACAAATCTAGTCAGGACTGATGCGTAAACTTGCTCAACGGCTTTTCGCATTTGATCATTGATAGTGATTTGATTCCCGTTGAGTTTTCCGAACATCAAAGTGAGCAGCGTTCCGTTCCAACCCTGATCAAGGCGATGCTGCACCATGCTGGCGTAACCTTTAATCTGATCGACTCGTTGTTTCATCGTCATTTGCAACTGAACACCTCTCTTCCATATGTCAGGTC
>CATPCN010000019.1 GCA_955652855.1 uncultured Chthoniobacterales bacterium
CGGATGGCGTCATCTGGCTGGCCGGTGAATACATCGGGCCGAGGCCTCGGACGACGCTCGCCAACTGGGGGACGTTTATCACGCGGCTGACTTTGGGGGACAACGAGAACTGAGTTGTCTTAGCACGCTGCGACACCACTTGATTTCTTTCGATAGGCCGACGCATTGCGGAAACTGACCCGCTACCGATATCGGAGATTGGGTGCTAATCTCTTCTCGCCAGCAATCCCAGTCCGCGACTGATGGGCCTTTTGAACTCGGCCTGAAGTCCACGTTGATATTGCTATTCGCGGGGAAGTTAATCCGGACTACCCATCCTGAGCCACACCGGGCTGTTCAGAAGCCCGCATCGAGGACCGGCGATTGCCCACCCACTTCTGCCGTGGGCGGATCGGCCATTGGTGCATGCAGGCTTGTCAAAGTGATCGCTGTCGTCTCCCGAGTGATACTGCCGAGTCACAATGATTTTTCGGTTCTCAGGCGAATTGTGCAGCCAGGCTTGGGGGTACGCTCACGTGGGCCGAGCCCCTCGATCAGCAAGCGGCCTGATTGATGACCCTGGACCAGGATCTTATTCAGGTCTGTATTCCAGACCAGAGGCAATTCGAGCACGCACGGTTGGAGCACCTCGTATCGAACCGGTCCCTCTGCCAGCATAGTCAGCACTCTAGCATCAGCCTTTCGTAGCTGTTGCTCACGCTCATATTGAAGTCCGCTCGACGGAAGATCCAACGGAAAGTCCATTTCGGTTTGGCCGCTCTTGTGCTCGCGATGCTCGCGCTGTGCCTTCTGTCGGACTGCCTCTTGCTCAGTCACGACTTTCTTTTCGACCTCGCGAAACTTTTCAATGCCCTTTGCACTTCTTGTAGCGTAGACCAAGTGAAAGTAGGCGCGATCATGAAGAGGTTTGAGTACACGCGAAAAGGTCGCGTAAGGGAAGTCTCCCGTCGCGCGGACTTGTTCGACATACAAGTTAACCAACGCCGATTCGCGTTCAGGCGTCTCCCGAATCGAGCGCCAGGCGCGCGTTCCGAAACAACGATCCAAAGATTCTTCGTTCGAGGCGTTCTCAAAGCTGAGGAATCGGTTGATAAAGTCGTACATGAAGTTAATCATCACCTCGCCTTTAGCGCGCTGAAGAATGGGCCGTAGGTCGTCCATGAAAAAGCCCGTCCATCCCGTCGGATCGACGAAAAAGAAGGTAAATGCTGGACCTGCCTCATCAAGGATGCGACCGATGTTTTCTTCAAAAGTTCCGTGGAGCGCCGTCGTCTTGACACCTCCACGATGCTCCTGGAGAACCTGCTGAAGGGTCGTGAATGCCACCGGAGATCTTTCAACAAAGATCGCGCGGATCGTTGGATGTTTCTGCCTTTGCGCGAGTCCTTGGCGGACTGAGTTCAGTTTATCCAAGGCAATGCGGATCGAGGTGTCGCCGAGTTCCTCATCCCCCGCGCGCCACGGTCCGGAGAAACAGTCCACGAACACGAACTCGCTTTGCGAAAACCCGATGTGATACGCGACGGTTTCCAGATACCGCTCAAGAAAAAAGTGCTTGAGGTAAGTTTGTTCTCGGTCTTTATAATATTCGACCGGCTTCATAGGGATATATCCCCGTGCGTCGTTCTTTACGCTACCACTTGTCGCGGCTTGAGCTGAATTAACGGTGTGTCCGGCCACCCTTCTTCAAGCCGTGCCATGGCGCGGCGCAGATCGAGCCGCTCCTCCCGTGACGGAATGTGACTTGTCGATCGGGCGGGCATTTCGTCATATGTGCGCCCATCCAGGGTGCGTCCGTACTTCCTTTTCTGTACACCTCCCCACTGCTTGAAGAAGAAGCGGGCACGCGCATCACGACAAGATTGACGAATGGCTTTAACCCATTCCTTTTCCATGGGCCTTGCGCCGGCCCCGCTCTCGCCACCGACGATTACCCAATTGATACCTCGAAGGTCCAGGTTTCCGAGATGCTCCAGAAGAGGCTCGATACTTAAAAAGCGCGTGCAGGCAGGCGTGTTGCGCAAATCATCGATTCGCGGAATGCCGTATTTCCGGTCCTCGACGCTGACTCCCCACCATATATGCGGAGCGGCGGCGGCGGATCGGAGCCGATTGCGCAATAGCGTTTCCAAACGTGTTGATCGTTTCGTTAGGACTTGGTAGGTGTGCCACGGAGTACGGAGCATGACTTCGGTCACCGCGATTATATAGTCGTCGGGCACGACATCCTGAAACAGGTCGCTCATGCTGTTGACGAAAACTGTCTTCGGAGAAGCCCAGGACAGCGGCTCAAGAAGTTTCTCCGGGACCAGACGTGGATCGAAGCCGTGCTCGTAGGGATGGCCGGGTACTCCTCGGAATCGCTCAGCGAACGTTTCCGCATAGCAGTGTTTGCATCCTGGACTAACCTTTAGGCATCCCCGAACGGGGTTCCAAGTGGCCTCCGTCCACTCAATATTAGAATGCTCGCTCATGCGCGGAGTCCTAGCTTAGACGACATTCTACATTATTGCTCGGAAATGTTTCGGCGGCCAAACTCTGCGCGGAACCGTTCGGAGCCGCTCACCGGCTACCGGACACTTCCTCCCAGGCAGGCAATCCCGGCAAACTTCGCGCGCTTCTCACCGCGCGCAGCACC
>CATPCN010000020.1 GCA_955652855.1 uncultured Chthoniobacterales bacterium
CGATCTTCCGTCGGACAAGCGCAAGGAAGTTGAGCAAATGCGCAAAGATTTGGCCAAGCTTTCGACCGATTTCGAAACGAACATCGCAAACACGCAGATGCCCGTCGTTTTCAAAAAAGCGGAGCTCGACGGACTTCCGGAAAGCTTTTTCGCTTCGCCCGGCGTGAAGGCCGGTGACGACGCTTACACCGTGAAAGCGAACGTCACCTGGCAATTTATCGCCGTCGAAGAAAACGCAAAGAGCGAAGACATTCGCAAGCGCCTCTACGTCACTCACGACAGCTTGGCCAAGGACAAAAACGTCTCGGTGCTCAATCAAATGCTGCCGTTGCGCAACAAGATCGCGCTGCGGCTTGGCTACAAATCGTGGGACGATTTTCAGACGGAAATTCGCATGGCCAAGTCAGGCGCCGGCGCAGAAAAATACATCAACGATCTCATCGCCGGCACGCAGCCAAAATTCGAGGCCGAAGTCGCCGAGATGCAGAAAATGAAAGCGGCCGATACGAGCAATCCCAACGCCAAGATCGACGTATGGGATTGGCGTTATTATCAGAACCAAATCAAGAAACAGAAGTACGCTGTCGATGCGGAGGCGTTACGCGATTTTTTTCCGTTCCAAAAAGCGCTCGAAGGAATGTTCGCCATTTATCAGAACATCTTTGGTCTGAAGTTTGAAAAAATCAGCGCGCCAGCGAAATGGGTCGACGATCTCCAGCTTTATGTCGTGACGGATTCCGCCAGCGGCGACCCGCTCGGCATGTTTTACCTCGACATGTTTCCGCGCGAAGGAAAGTTCAATCACTTCGCGCAGTTTGAAATCATCGGCGGCAAATTGCTACCCGATGGAAAATATCAGCGGCCGACCGTGGCGCTGATTTGCAATTTTCCGCCGCCGAGCGCGGACAAGCCGTCGTTGCTCACTCATTCCGACGTCGAGACGCTCTTCCACGAATTCGGCCACGCGCTCCATTCCATCGTGACGCGGGCGAATTACGGGCGCTTCGCCGGGACAAATGTGCCGCGCGATTTCGTCGAAGCGCCTTCGCAGATGTTGCAGAACTGGGTCTGGGATAAAAAGGTGCTCGATACTTTTGCGGCCGACTATCGCGATCCGTCCAAAAAGATTCCGGCCAATACCATCGACAAGATGAAAGAAGCAAAGCTCGCCACCGCGGGTGTTTTTTATCGGCGACAATTTGCTTTCGCTTCACTCGATCTCGCGCTGCACGGTCCGCATCCGGAAACCGCGCCGTATGATTGCGTCGCGATTTCCAATCCGATTCTGGAAAAAGTTTTTCTGCCGATTGATCCGAGCACGACCTTCGTTTCCTACTTCGGGCATCTCAGCGGTTACGATGCCGGTTACTACGGCTACGCTTGGGCCGACGCGATCGCGGCAGACATGGCCACGGTTTTCGAATCGGCCAAGGCGGGTTATCTCGACAAGCAAGCGGGCATGCGTTTGCGCCACGAAATTTACGAGGTGGGCGATTCGCGCGACATCACAATGTCGATCGAAAAATTTCTCGGTCGCAAACAATCCGTCCAGCCGTTCCTGAAAAAAATCGGCGTCGCGCCTCAGGACAAAAAGAAAACGCCTGCTGGTCCATCGCAGGGAGGCCGGTAACGTCGCTTGTCATCCCCGAACGGAGTGAGGGACCTCACAGTTGGTATCGAACGCTTGAGAGATCCCTCGCGTTCGCTCGGGATGACGGCGCTGTTTTTTGCATGCAATGCGAAGCGCCGCTACAGAAGAACATGAAACGCTCGCATTGCTTGGTCGCGATTCTTTTGGCAAGTCCGATGTCGATCTTTGCCGCAGATCCATCTGCGCCGAAAACCGCGCTCGACGCCATCACACCCGACAATTTTCTTCGCCACATCAAAGTGCTTTCGTCGGATGAATTTGAAGGGCGCGCGCCGGGCACGAAGGGCGAAGAGCTTTCCGTCGATTACATTTCCAAACAATTCCAGGCGCTCGGCCTCAAACCCGGTAATCCGAACGGCACTTACACGCAGGAAGTTCCGCTCGCTGGAATTAAGAGCGAGCCGGTTCTCGTGTTTACGATCGGCGACAAGACGACCGCGCTGAAATATCCGAACGACTTCGTCGCGTCGTCCGCGCGACTGCAAGCCGACATCAAGATCGACAATTCCGATGTCGTCTTTGTCGGCTACGGCATCGTCGCGCCGGAGTACGGCTGGGACGACTACAAAGATGTCGATGTGCGCGGCAAGACAATCCTGATGTTGATCAACGATCCGCCAATTCCCGATCCGAACGATCCGTCGAAGCTCGACGAGAAAATGTTCAAAGGACGCGCGATGACTTATTACGGGAGGTGGACTTACAAATACGAAATCGCCGCGCAACGCGGCGCAGCTGCGGCGATCATCATTCACGAAACCGAGCCGGCGGCTTATCCCTACGCCGTTGTGCGCACGAGTTGGGCGAAAGAAAATTTCGAGTTCGATCGGCCGAACAAAAACATGGACGCAGTCGGCGCGCGTTCATGGATTACGCTCGATGCCGCGAAGAAGTTGCTCGCTGATTGCGGGCAGGATTTCGACGTGCTGAAGAAGGCCGCGATCACGAAAGAGTTTCGACCGGTCGCGTTGAATGCGAAGGCTAACATCGACATAAAACAAACGCTTCGCTCATTCAAATCGCACAACGTCATCGGCAAGATCGACGGCAGCGATCCGAAGTTGAAAGATGAGTTCGTAATCTTCACGGCGCATTGGGATCATCTCGGAAAGCATTCTGAGTTGAAGGGCGATCAGATTTTCAACGGCGCCGTCGACAATGCTTCGGGTGATGCGGCCGTGATTGAGCTGGCGCACGCCTTTTCGAAATTGAAGCCGGCGGCCAAGCGTTCGGTCTTGTTCATGTGCACGACCGCGGAGGAAGCGGGATTGCTCGGCGCAAAGTTTTACGCGGAACATCCGCTTTATCCGCTCGCGAAAACACTCGCCGACATCAACATCGACAGCATGAACGTCTGGGGAAAAGCGCGCGACATTGCCGATACCAGTTTTGGTTTCTCCACCCTCGACGACTTGTTAGCCAGCGCCGCCACGCGCCAGGGGCGCGTCGCCATTCCCAATCCGCGGCCGGAGAAAGGAAGTATTTATCGCGCCGACAATTTCGAATTCTCCAAAGTCGGCCTCCCCTCGCTCTACATCGGCAACGGCGAACATCTCCTCTCGCGTGCACCGGACGCGCCGCTGCGTTCGGATGAATTCGACCTGCACGATTACCATCAAGTCACCGACGAAATAAAACCCGACTGGGATCTCTCCGGTGCCGTGCAAGATGTCGATCTTCTCTTCGAAGTCGGTTACGAAGTTGCCAACGGCGCAACTTTTCCCGAATGGAAAGCCGATAGCGAATTCAAACCGAAGCGTGATGAGATGATGAAGAAGAAAATGGAATAGACCGAATTTTCCGGCTTATTTCTTGCTAGGTCGCCTGCCCATTCCATACAAAGCACGACAACAAGATATGCAGATCAAATTGATGGTACCCATCATTATCGCCTTCTTCGTCGCTTCGGGACACGCACAAACGCATTTGCACCCGCCTCAAGCCGAGTGGGACGGCGAGCGACCATCATATTGGCAGGACCTCCACCGGCACCCCCAACCGGAGTATCCTTCCGGCGCTCGAGGAAATGGTGAACATGGCAGGGGTCTATTTCGCATAAAACTCGACTCTGTGTCGGGAGACGCCCTCGACGTGATCGTAATTAAAACCACAGGATACGCAGATCTTGACCGGGCCGCGCTCGATACTCTGCGCAAGTGGTCGGTAAAACCACACACAGAGCGGCAGATCGACGTTCCAGTCGATTTCCGGCTTGGTTTTCATGGGAGATAAGCTGCAGCTGACGGCTACCACTTTGAAAACCAGGCTGATAGCTGATAGTTGAGTGTTGAGAGTAAAGATGCTCGCTCTCGGTAGCCGCAGGTGATCTTGCTTTCGTTAAGTGAAGTTCCGCTTCGCTTAGATCGACATGAAAAAGAGACGCGCGAAGGAAGTTTACACGCTGGCTGATTTGCAAAATTGGCGAGATGCTATGCGCGCCATCGCTCCGCCGATTCGGCTCGGTGTGCTCGGCGATCCGATTGAGCATTCACTTTCGCCGCAAATGCAAAATGCGGCGCTGCGCGACTGTAAGATCGACATGCAGTACGCGCGCTTCCACATTCGCGCTGGAGAACTCAAAGAAGCGTTTTCGCTTTTGCGAACGCTGGACTTCGTCGGCATCAATTTGACCGCGCCGCACAAAATTGCAGCGCTTCAACTTATCGATCAAGCGGATGACGCGACCAAGCAGATCGGCGCGATCAACACCGTGCTCGTCGAAAACGGGAAGTTGATCGGCTTCAACACGGACGCGCCGGGGTTTGCGCGCGCTATTCGCAGCGAATTTTCTGTCGATCTTCGCGATCTCCGCGTGCTCGTGCTCGGGGCGGGTGGAGTTGGTCGCGCCATCGCCGTGCAGTGCGCGCGCGAAAAATGCGAGCGGCTCGTGCTGGTGAATCGCGACTTCGAGAAAGCGAAAGCGCTCGCACAAGAGCTCGCTCCGTTTTTCAGCGGAGCGCGCGTGCTCGGGCCGGTCGCGCGTTTGGAAGCGGTGCCGTGGAAAGATGACACGTTGCGTTTTCAAATTTCCAACACCGACCTCGTCGTCAACGCCACCTCGCTCGGAATGAAACGCAACGAACTTTCGCCGCTGCCGAGCTCCATTCTCGCGCCGCACTTAATGATCTACGACACAATCTACACGGCGGAGCGAACCTCTTTGCTCGCCGCGGCAGTGGATGCGGGCGCGCGCGGCGCGAACGGATTGTCGATGTTATTGCACCAGGGCGCGCTCGCGTTTGAAATCTGGTTCAAGCGCGAAGCGCCGATCGATGTGATGCGAAAAGCGCTTTTGTAGGGCGTCTGTGTCAGACGCCATCTTTAGTTCGGCGTTTCACAGAAACGCCCTACAATTTATCCAGAATTTTCCTGCGCCATTTCGTGGCCGCGTTCCGTCGCTGCTTCGACGGCGGCGATCAAACCTTCCGCCGTTTTATGTTTCTCCATCGCCGCGAGTCCAGCGGCGGTCGTGCCGCCGGGCGAGACA
>CATPCN010000021.1 GCA_955652855.1 uncultured Chthoniobacterales bacterium
GATCGCGCCAATCTTCGCGCCGGTCTCGCCGCCAAACAATTTCGCGGCGTTCGCGGTTGAGCATTGAAGAATCTGCATCGGCGTAAGGCCGGCTTCGCGCATCAACTGAAACTCGCGAAAGATCGCCGGACCATGGATCGTGCCGACGTTTCCGGCGTCGGTGCCGGTGGCAATGGTCACGCCGGCGCCTTCGAGCGTTTTCAGATTCTTGAGGGCGACATCGTAAATCTTCTTGATGCGATCGAGCGCGGCGTCCGGATTGGCCAGCGCGGTCTTGATCCGATCGGGCAATTGATCCTGCGGCAATTTCGTGACATCAAGCGTCGCGATCACTTCCGGATTGCCCCACGCTTTTTCTTCCGGCGTGAGATTCAACTTGTTCGCGAAGGTGCGGCCGTAACGCTCGAAGACGACGAGCGTCGGGCACAAAATCGTATGTCGATCTTGCAGCAGTTTCACAAAGCGCTCATCGACTTCTTTATCGATCACGCTGTGCACAAGAATGTCGGCGCCTTCTGCAACCGCGGCGCGCGCCGTCTCCAGCTCGGTCGCGTGCACGGCAGTTTGCGCGCGTGACTTTCTTCGACCGTCGCGCGGACGATCGGCCGGAAGCTGTCGACCGGATGATCTTTGTCGACGATGTACCAAATCTTGACGAGATCCGGATTTTGCGCGGCTAGTTTGCGCACGAATTCGCGCGCTTGCTCGGGATTGTCGATCTTAACGATTGGCGGATCGCCGAGATCGAGTTGCGGACGCGACACACTTGAGATCAATGGGCCAGCGACGGCAACGGACGTAATGCCGCTGCGCAAATAACGCTCGAGCGTATCGGGCAAGTTGCGCTTGATCATCGCGACTTCGTCCGCATAGGGCCGCACTTTTGTTAGATCGACACCGTCGGGGCGCGTGAAGAGATCGCCCGATTGAAAAAAATGGACGTGCGTGTCGATGTAACCGGGAAGAATCCAGCGGCCTTTTGCATCGACAATTTTCGTGCCGGTGGGAACCGCGATCTCTTTCGCGCTGCCCGCAGCGACAACGTGATCGCCTTCAATGATAATGACGGCGTTCTCGATCACTTTCGATTGCCCGGGATTGATGAGCGTGCCGCCAGTGATGGCGATTTTGGAATCCGCGGCGATGGCGGAGGCCAATAAGATTGTGAGAAAAGTGCTGACGGTTGCGATGTAGCGGAAAGTTTTCATAGCTGGCGGCGTGAGGCCGTTACGCTGGTTGTAAGCCGCCGCGATGAAAATGAAAAGCCGGCCGTTTCCACCAGCGCTGCTGCGAGATCCCTCGCATGCGCGCGAGAGTGAACGATATTCCTCCAGCATGGAAAACCTGCCGTCCTACTTAAACGATCATCTCGCTGGGGCGGTCGCCGCATTGGAACTGGTGGATCATTTGATAAAAACCCACAAGGGAAAGCCGCTCGAAAGTTTCTTTAAGGAGTTGCGCAAAGACATCGGCGCGGATCAAGAGGCGTTGCGCCAAGTGCTCCGCACATTCGAGGCAAAGGAAAGTCTTGTGCGAAAAGCAGGCGCGTGGATGGCCGAGAAATTGGGACGCACGAAAATTGAACTCGCCGGCGAAAAGATCGGCGAGATTGGGCTGATGCAAGCGCTCGAAGCGCTCGTCCTGGGCATCACGGGCAAACAACTCCTCTGGCGCGCGCTGGCTGCATCTGCCGAATCTTTGTCGCAACTGCGAAAGATAGATTTGGGCCGACTTGAAGAGCGCGCGATCGAGCAGTGCGAACGGGTAGAAGCGAAGCGTTTGGACGCGGCTCGGGAAGCGTTTAGATCGACATAAAGTTCGTCGGACACCTGCGTGAGTTCGCGATTGAGAGATTGAGCGATAGAGTCAAAGTTGCTCAGTTGCTTAATCGGTAATTCGCCACATGGACTCTCTCCAGCCTACCATCCTGATCGTCGATGATGAGAAGCACACGCGCGACGGGCTGCGGCGTTTGCTCGAGAATGATTACGACACCTATGTGGCGGAAGACATTCGCGGCGCGATGAACGTGCTGGAGCGCGAGCAAATTGATCTCGTGCTGACCGATCTGCGACTCACGGGCGAAGACGGAATGACGCTGATCGATCGTGCGCTGAAAATTCCGCATCCGCCGATTGCCATAATGATGACTGCTTATGGCTCGGTCGACACCGCGGTCGAAGCGATGAAGCGCGGCGCCTACGATTTTGTAACGAAGCCTCTCAATCTCGACAAGGTCGAGATGTTGATCGCGCGCGCGTTGCAAACTCGCCGCATGGAACAGGAAAATCGGACACTGCGTCAGCAAGTGGACGAGCGTTACGGACTGGAAAATATTATCGGCGCATCGTCCGCCTTGCACGAAGTGCTCGACACGATCCGCCAAGTCGCGCCCTCATCGGCCAACGTGTTGATCGAAGGCGAAACCGGCACGGGGAAAGAGCTGGCCGCGCACGCCATTCATAATTTGAGCCGGCGCAACAAGGCGAAGTTCGTCACGGTGCATTGCGCGGCGCTTTCGCCGACGTTGCTCGAGAGCGAATTGTTCGGGCACGAGCGCGGCGCCTTCACCGGCGCGCACGAACGCCGCGTCGGACGGTTCGAACAAGCGAACGGCGGCACAATTTTTCTCGACGAAATCGGCGAGATCGATGCGAGCACGCAGATAAAATTGCTGCGCGTGATCAGCGAAGAGCGCGCCTTCGAACGAGTGGGCGGCAATCAAACACTGCGCGCCGATGTGCGGCTGATCGCTGCGACAAATAAGGATCTGGATAAGCTCGTGAAGGAAGGAAGGTTTCGCGACGATCTTTATTTTCGTCTCAATGTCGTGCACATCACAATGCCGCCCCTGCGCGACCGCAAGGAAGATATTCCGCTTCTCGTGCGCGAATTTCTGCGTCACTTCTCCAAGGTGAACGATAAACCGGTGCGCGAACTGACCGCCGACGCGATGAACACATTGCTCACTTACAATTGGCCCGGGAACGTGCGCGAGCTGCGCACCGCGATCGAGCATGGTGTCGTTATGGCGACGGGTCTGAAGATTACGTTGCGCGATTTACCGTTGGCGTTAAGACAAGCGACCGCTGCGGCGCTACCGGCCGGAATCACGCCGGCGAAAGCATTTGCCGAGAAGGCCAGCCCGCTCGATCTCCACGAAACCGAAAGAAGATTGATCATGCAAGCGCTGGCCACCACGAATGGCAACATCACCGCTGCGGCCAAAAAACTCGGCATCAGTCGGCGAACATTGCACCGCAAGATCAACAAAATGAACGCGAGCAAAGCCGAGCTGGAGGAAAAAATTCCAGCTTCTTCCAAACATGCTGGGTAGCATTGATGCCATTCAACGTGCGGTGCACACGCTCGAAGCGGGCGGGCTGGCTGTCTGGGTCAGGCGCGGATATGAGGAGACGTGAAATTCGAACGGACGTAAACTTAATGACGCAGGACAAAAAAATCTTCGGGACGGACGGCGTGCGCGGCATCGCAAATGTCGAGCCGGTTACGGCCGAGACCGCGCTCAAGCTCGGCCGCGCCGCTGCGCACATTTTCACGAAGCGCAATCCGCGAACATTGCCGGCGGGCGCGCGCCCAAAAATTGTTTTAGGCAAAGACACGCGACTCTCGGGTTACATGCTCGAGAACGCGCTTGTCGCGGGCATCACGTCGCTCGGTGTCGATGTTCTCTTGATCGGGCCGCTCCCGACACCCGGCGTCGCCTACATCACGCGATCGCTCCGCGCCGATGCCGGTATCGTGCTCTCCGCTTCGCACAATCCTTACGAAGATAACGGCATAAAATTTTTTCGGCACGACGGCTACAAACTCGACGATCAGATTGAACAAGAGATCGAGCAGCTCGTTTTCACCGGCGAGATTGATTCCATCCGCCCGACCGCTGGAAAAATCGGACGCGCCACGCGCATCGACGACGCGCTTGGCCGTTATGTCGAGTTTGCGAAGACGAGTTTCCCCAGAACGATGTCGCTCGAAAAAATGCGGATTGCGGTCGATGTCGCGAATGGCGCCGCTTACAAATCGACGCCGTGCATTTTGCGCGAGCTCGGCGCGGATGTGTTCGTCGCGCACAACACGCCTAACGGAACGAACATCAACGCCGAATGCGGCAGCATGTTCCCGGCGGAGATTCAGCGGCTCGTCCAGGAAAACCGCGCGCACATCGGCATTACCCACGACGGCGATGCGGATCGTATTCTCCTTTGCGACGAAAACGGCGAGATTGTCGACGGCGATGAAATCCTCGCGATTGCGGCTGTCGATCTTCTTCGTGCAAGTCGGTTGCAGGAAAACACGCTCGTTGCGACCGTCATGAGTAATTTCGGTCTCGATGAAACACTCGCCAGCGCGGGCGGCAAAGTCATTCGCACAAAAGTCGGCGATCGTTACGTGATCGAGGAAATGGTGCAGCGAAATCTCAATCTCGGCGGCGAACAAAGCGGCCACATCATCTTCCGCGATTTCACCACCACCGGCGATGGCATTATCAGCGCCCTGCAAATTCTGCGGATCATGAAAGCGACCGGCCAGCCATTGAGCGAATTGAAACGTTGCCTGAAAAAATATCCGCAAGCACAACGCAACCTGCGCGTGAAACAGAAACCGCCGCTCGATCAGTTGCCCGACGTGATGAAACTCGTGGGCGAAACGGAGCGCGAACTTTCCGGTAAAGGCCGCGTTCTTCTACGCTACTCCGGAACCGAGCCGAAGATTCGTCTCTTGATTGAAGGCCGTGAGCTCGACAAGATCGACAAGCAGGCCAATCGGATCGCCGATGCGATCCAAAACGCGATCGGAGCAAACTAGGCCATGAGTGAACGCGCTGTCATCCCGAACGAAGTGAGGGACCTCACCTATGTTGATGGGTCACGCCATCTAACTCGTGTATCGCCAGCTTCGAAGGTGAGATCCTTCGCTCCGCTCAGGATGACACGCTTGTGTGAAGGGCCACAGTTATGACACTGGCTCGCGTTATCGAGGCCCTTTTATTCAGCGCGCAAAAGCCGCTGAGCACAAAAGAAATTGTCGATGTTGTGAAAGGAGCCGGCGCCGAAGATTCATTTTCGCCCAACGAGTTTGCGCGCTGCACCGAAGCGGAAGTCGCCGCCGCGCTCGAGCAGCTAAAGATCGAGAATGTTGAACAAGGCCGCGCTTTCCAACTCGTGGAAAAAGCGGACGGCTGGCAGCTCGCGACCGATCCGGAATATGCCAAGTGGGTCCGGCAATTATTTCCGTTGCCGAAACCGCCGCGCCTCACGCCGCCCGCGCTCGAAACTCTCGCCATTATCGCTTACCGGCAGCCGATCACGCGCGCCGACATCGAAGCCGTGCGCGGCGTCGCCATTGATGGCGTGCTGCAAACTTTGATGGAGCGTGGTCTCGTTAAAATCACCGGCCGCGCCGACGTGCCCGGTCGTCCGCTGCTTTATGAGACGACGCAGTTTTTCCTCGAACACTTCGGCCTGCGCAATCTCGATGAATTGCCGAATGCGGATGAATTGCGGAAGCGATATCTGCCCACCCCGCCGCGCGCCGTGCCATTACGAAAAAATGCCGACGAACAGGAATCGGGCAAAGCGGCGGATGCGCAGAACTCGCAGCCGGTCACGAGTTGACTTGCTCGTTTAATTCGGAAACGATGCGCGCATTAATTGTCGATCTTCATTATGAATAAGTTTGCTATTGGTTGCGTGGGCGTCGGTCTTGTCGTCGTGCTTTTTGTCGTCATCGCGGGTCTTGCGCTGATGGGCAGCTACAACCGCCTGGTAAGCTTGCAGCAGGCCGTCGATCAAAGTTGGGCGCAGGTGCAAAACGTTTATCAACGCCGCGCGGATTTGATTCCGAATCTCGTGAGCACGGTTGCGGGCGCCGCCAACTTCGAGAAATCGACGCTGATCGCAGTGACGAGCGCGCGCGCCAGCGTCGGGCAAGTCAAAATCGATCCGAATAAAGCGCCGACTGATGCCGCGCAGCTCCAGGAGTTTCAGGCGGCACAGGGACAGTTGGGCAATGCACTCTCGCGATTGCTCGTGGTAAGCGAGCGTTATCCGGAGTTGCGCGCGAATCAAAATTTCCTCAGCCTGCAGGCGCAACTGGAGGGCACGGAAAATCGGATTTCGGTTGAGCGCGGAAATTTCAATACCGCCGTGCAAAACTACAACACCGCCGTGCGCTCATTTCCGACAAACATGTTTGCGGGCATGTTTGGATTTGCGCCGCGACCGTTTTTTAACGCGCAACCCGGCGCGGAAAAAGCGCCGGCTGTGAAATTTGATTTCGGCAATGCCGGGGCGACACCGGCGGCGGCTGCAACGCCTTAGAGCGAATGTCGATCTTGTCTTGAAAGATCGACATAAAATTCACGTGAAAAGAATTGCCATTTGCGCTGCGGTCTACGCCGCACTTTTCGCAACACGTTTGTCGGCTGCGGAAATTATTCCGCCGAAACCCGCAGGTTACTTCAATGATTACGCCAACGCGGTTTCGAAAGAAGCCGCACTTCGTTTTAACGAACAGCTCGCGCAATTCGAGCGCGAAACTTCCGATCAAGTTGTGGTCGCAGTGTTTCCGAAGATGCAGAGCGATTCGTCGATTGACGATTACACGCAGCGAGTGGCGCAGGCATGGGGCGGCGGCCAAAAGGATCGACGGAACGGTGCCGTCCTTTTCGTTTTCGTGAACGATCGCAAGATGTTCATCCAAGTGGGCTATGGACTCGAGGGCGTGTTGCCTGATGCGACGGCGTTCGACATCACGGAGCGGAACATCAAGCCGCATTTTCGCAATAACGATTACGAAGGTGGCCTCGCAACTGGGATCGATCTCATTTGCAAAGCAATTCGCGGCGAATACACCGGCACGGGCAAGACAGATCAAGAAAAGCAGGGATCTCAATCGAGCGGAGCTGGGCCGATCGGCTTCCTCATTTTCCTGATCGTTTTGCTGATCGGGATTCGCATCGCGCGTCGCCGCAGCGGTTTTGGCTACTCAGGGTTCGGTGGGCCATTCATCGGTGGATGGTCGAGCGGCGGTGGCGGTTGGTCGTCGGGCTCGTCTGGTGGCGGCTTCTCCGGGTTTAGCGGCGGCGGCGGAAGTTTTGGAGGCGGCGGCGCGGGCTCGAGCTGGTAAAAATGCGAACGCACAGGTTTCTCGGC
>CATPCN010000022.1 GCA_955652855.1 uncultured Chthoniobacterales bacterium
CATTTACACCTGGAAATGGAACGACCCGGACTCGGAGCCTGCCGAGACTTTGGTAACGGTGGACTTCATCGACGTGAACGGCGCGACCGAAGTGCACCTCCGTCACGAAGGTTTCTCGAATACGGAACACCGCGACAATCACAATCGCGGATGGCAAGGTGCGTTCGACAAACTGGAGAAGCTGTTTAGCGCATAGTAGCGAATCTAAAAGAAAGGAAAGAGAATGAATACCGAAGAAGTTGCATTGAAATTGGTTGAGCTGTGTCGCAAAGGCGAATGGATGAAGGCGATCGATGGTCTTTACGCCAAAGACATCGTGAGCGTCGAACCGCGCGGGATGGAAAACATGCCGGCGGAGATGCGCGGGCTCGATCAAGTGCGCGGCAAGACGCAATGGTTCATGGATAATCACGAGATCCATGATTCCAAAGTGTCCGGCCCGTTCGTGGCGCGGGACACGTTCGTCGTGAAGTTCGACATCGACGTGACCGACAAAACCTCGAAGCAGCGAATGCAGATGTCCGAAGTGGGAATCTACACCGTCAGAGACGGCAAGATTTCACGTGAGGAATTTCTGCCTCTGGCTGGATAGGAGCACGGGATCGGGGGAAATTCGTTTTCCGCGCAATTCTCAAAAGGGCTGACGCGAGACCGCGTCAGCCCTTTTGTTCTACGCATGTGCTCTTAGTTTGCGTGGCGCGGACGCTCTGGATATGCTCGCGCCCATGTCCCCGGGAAAGGAACTCAAGCCGGATGCAAGAAGCGTCACCGGTTTTCGCGCTTTCATTCGGATTGAATTCGGGATGCTCATCGGGCTGGGAACAGCGGCCATCTTTTTTGGAATTGGAACCTGGTTGGTGGAAGATGTCACACATCCGCTTCTCCTGGCGATCATGTTTGTTTGGTTGTTTGCCGCTATTCTTTGGTCTGCAATTTCCGTTGTGCGGCATGCCGACTGTCTTGCCATCAAGTTGGGCGAGCCTTACGGAACGCTGATCCTGACACTGTCGGCCATCAGTATCGAAGTGATGATGATTTCCACCGCCATGCTGCATGGCGCGAATAATCCGACCCTCGCGCGAGACGCGATGTTTGCCGTGATCATGATCGCGCTCAATGGCTTGGTGGGCCTGTCTCTGTTGCTGGGCGGACTACGCTATCGCGAGCAACACTACAATCTGCAAGGTGCCAACTCGTATCTCAACGCGATCATGGCGCTAGTGGTGCTCGGGTTGATCCTGCCAAACTTCACCACTTCTACGAGCGGACCAACGTTTTCCGCCGAGCAGGAAATTTTCCTCGTGGTGATGTCGGTGTCGCTTTACGCGATTTTCCTTCTCATCCAGACTATGCGCCACAGGCAGTACTTCATGGAATCGCAGGATGTGGTGAGACCGGCCTCGGCGCATTATCAACTGCAAATCCGCTCTACTCCTTATCACGCTGTGTTGTTGGTTATTTATCTTCTCGCTGTGGTCTTGCTGGCAGAAAAACTTGCCATTCCGTTGGATAACAGCATTGAGCGATTTGGCATGCCGCAGGCATTTGGCGGAGCGATTATTGCCGCGTTGGTGCTTGCGCCGGAAGGATTAGGTGCCATCCACGCTACACTAAGCAATGATCTGCAGCGTTCAGTAAACATTCTACTCGGTTCAGTGCTCGCAACCATCGGACTAACGATTCCAGCGGTCCTGGCAATCGGGTTTATAACCAAGCGATCGGTCACACTCGGAGTGCAAGGCGGCAATCTTCCCCTGCTCCTGCTCACTCTGGGAGTGAGCGTTGTCACGTTCAGCAGCGGCAGAACCAATATCCTGCAGGGCTGCATTCACCTGCTGCTGTTCGCAGTATTTTTATTGCTGATATTTTTTCCATAAGGACGGTTAACCCTGCAAGGTGGCAGGTAGGTTTTGGGATAAAACGAATCAACGTAGAATCCTCGCATTTGGCTGAGAGCAAACCAGACGAAAGATCATGAATAAGGAGCGCGATTACGTTCTCGGTACTCATGACGAAGAACTTGCGAGACTCGGGCTGCAACATCGCGTCTGGCGTTCTGTGGTTTTAGATTGCTGGCAGAAGGCCGGCATCACTGTTGGCAAACGGGTGCTTGATGTCGGCGCGGGCCCCGGCTATGCGACTGTCGATCTTGCCGAGATTGTAGGACCGACAGGCGAAGTGGTCGCGCTCGAGCGTTCGAGGAAGTTCAACCGCGCCCTGCAAGAAGCGTGTCGCGCGTGGTCGCTCACCAACGTGAAGATTCACGACTTGGATCTGATGACTGACGATTTACCAAAAGGTGACTATGACTTCTCCTGGTGCCGCTGGGTCGTGTCGTTTGTCAACGATCCGGCACTCCTCGTTAAGAAACTCTCCAGCGTGATGCGAAAAGGGAGTATCGCCATTTTCCAGGAATACGGCCATTACGAGACATGGCGCTTTTTCCCGCGTCTACCGAATCAGGAACGGTTCCGGGGACACGTAATCGAAACCTGGCGCGAATCGGGCGGCGAGCCCGATGGCGCGGCCGAATTACCGGCGCTGCTGTCGGCGAACGGTTTTGTCATTCGCTCGGCCACGCCGCACATATTTTGTATACGTCCAAATGACTACATGTGGCAATGGCCTGCCCAATTCATTGCGGTTTATCTTCCGCGCCTGATTGAGACGGGACGAATCGATCAAAAATTCGCCGACGAAGTACGCGCCGACTTAGCCAGCGCAGAAGTGAACCCAAATTCGTTAATGATTACGCCGCTTGTCTTGGAAATCGTGGGCGAAAAACTGTAGTGGCCGGTGCCACCTGTCGCGTGGCTACTTAATTCCCGCGAGCCCGAGCCGGTGGGCGTCGGCGCGAAGCGCGTTAATGACCTCGGCGATCACATCGTCCAGCGCCATCTCTAACTCGGCTGCGCCCCGCACAATGTCCTCGCGGTTAACGGCACGAGCGAACGCTTTGTCCTTCATCTTCTTTTTCACCGACGCAACATCGACATCGTGAATGCTCTTTGAGGGGCGGACGCGCGCTACCGCGATGACGAACCCGCTTAATTCATCGACTGCATAGAGGGTTCGCTCTGGCGGCGTCTCACGAGAAATGTTCGCGTAATTCGCGTGCGAAAGCATCGCGTGGCAGACCTCATCACTCCAACCATGGTCGCGGAGCCACGCCATTCCAACGAACGGGTGGCCTTCGGTCGGGCTTTGCTCCTGATTTGGATGGCGCTCGTAATCCATATCGTGCAGTAAGCCGATCGCCTCCCACAAGTCAGCGTCAGCGCCCCGCAGTTGCGCGAAATGTCGCATCGAGTCAGCAACCGCGTAGCAATGTTTTCTCAAGCTCTCCGATTGGACCCACTCGTGAAGAATCGTGAGAGCGCGATCGGCAAGTGTTGTCATCGTCGCGATCGATCGAAGGTTATCCGGTCATTATGGAGGTGACGGGAGAGATCCGGCCGCTCGGTAAGCCTTAGGCGAGCGGAGGACATAGCTCGTTTAATCTTTAAACAAACGCGCCTGTTCCGCCGAGAGGCAGAACAGAAAGGCGCGATGGAGACAAACGAGTTTAGCTCTTAATCCTCGTCGAGGATCACGCGATCAACCATCAGGTTATCGCCTTCTCCGATGTAGTGGACGCGAACGGGAATACCCACTTTAATTCTCGTTCGTACGGTATCTGCATCCAGGACCTTGCCGCTTCTGGTCACGTAAGTGACCGTCTTCCCGAAGCGATAGCGGCGCGGTCCGCTGCTCTCCTTGAGCACGATCGCACTTCCCGGAGTGTACTCCGTTATCGTGCCATTGCCTTCAGTCGTGGTCGTCGTTGTGGTGGTCTCCGAGACTTGTCCCCATGCGAACGGGGCCACAACTGCCAACGCCATACTTAAAAGCATTTTTCTCATGGTTTCCCTTTCTTGTTTGAATTGCTGTGGCGATAAGCTTTCCGTATTCCGGTTCAATTTTGGATCCGGGTGAAGAGCCGCCGCTATATTGAATTCGCACGCGCCTTGCCGGCCGGATGTTTCGAAAAGTCTCTTTAACGGCCCTTGAATAGATTTTTTGCTCAGCGAATCTTGGCCTATTTACATGAAATTGTGGATCGGCACGGCAGGTCATCAGTACGCAGACTCGAAGGGAAATTTTTATCCGGACGATTTGCCGGCCGCAAAGATGTTGCCGTTTTATTCGTAACGTCTTGCGACCACCGAGATC
>CATPCN010000023.1 GCA_955652855.1 uncultured Chthoniobacterales bacterium
GCTCGGCGGGAGCAGTAAATCTTGATCGGGCTGGTAGGAGCGGTAGCCTTTCGCCATGAAACATTATGGCCCGCTTTTGTTTATGACGTTCCACCAATCTCACGTGCCTGCCTGCTTTTTTTCTCGGACAGGCTCCTAGATAGATCATGTATGTAACCAGAGCGTTCTGCGCTCGGAGCGAAATCGGAACTTGATCGACTGAGGAAACGGCCCCCGCGCCTGACTGCGCTGAATATGCCACGGCGGAGCCTAATATCGAAAGCATAACGAGAGGTATTTTTTCAAAGAGAATCAGGGTGATCGCTTTTGTCCTTGCGCCCCCGGTGATTGCAGCGCGGCGTAGAGGCCATACGTCCAAGAGGAGCAATACGAAGGGTAAAGTCACTATCATCGGCTTGGACATAAGCCCACAGCAGAATACCCCTACCATCAGAAGATATTTACCGATCGATGGCTTCGCCGTGTAATACAGGTACGTCCAAAGAGTCAAAATCCATAGCAGCCCGTTGAGTACATCCTTTTTTTCCGACACCCATGCAACCGACTCGACGTGTAAAGGATGCAGTGCGAATGCGAAGGTCACGAAAGCGCTTGGCCATCGCGAACCCGTCGTTCGTCTGAGAAATCCATACAAAAGCACAACGCTGATCGCATGCAGCGCGACATTCATCAGATGATGCATACCGCTGTGAAGTCCGAATATCTGGTAATCCAGCATGTGCGAGAGCCATGTCAGCGGAATCCAATTTGCGTCATGGGGGGAGAAGGCCCAAATCACTCCATCCCAGCTCACTCCGTTGCGCACATGCGCATTATCGGTGACATAGATGGGATCGTCATAGTTAACGAAGTCGTGATTTCGAACTTGAGCGTAGACCGCGATCGTTACCAAAACCAGCACGACGGGTATCCAAAAATCATTGCATGCCTGCACGAAACGCGGCTTCTTCATCTCGGGCGTGAATGGCTTGGACCGGCGTGTCACTGAAATAGAGGTCGAAACGAAGCTGATGATAGCAGAATTATGAGGACGAGCCGCTTTGATGAGACATGCACGCCCTTCCGGACTAGACCCAGATTTCTTTGCTGGGCGCAAGGATTCAAGCCGCTCGATAAGTGGTGTCGCGCAGTTGCGGTTGACATTCTCTCTATTATCTTATAATTTTATAGAGAAGATCAGGAAATGCCTCGAATCAATAAAACACTCCAGCGCAATCAATACATACGGCTCTTGACCACTGTTCTCCCTTTTGTGTACTATTTGAATAGGTACAAGATGAAACGAGTCTTCCTATGCCGAGATTAGCAGTTGAAGACAATAGCCGGTTGTCCCTGCGGATTCGTCCCAAGGAAAAGGCCATTCTCTTGCGAGCCGTGGCATTAAAGAACACTGACCTGACGGATTTCGTCATTCGGCACGCATTGCAGGCCGCCCAAGCCGTCATCCAGGAAGCCGATCATGTGCAGCTCTCCCTGAGGGACAGTCAACGGGTTCTGGATCTGCTGGAGAATCCACCTGCGCCGAACGCGCGACTGCGGGCTGCTGCTCGGTCGCTGCCCCGCCGGTAGTGACAGTGGCGGCATGGCACGAAGAGCCAATCAACAAGAAGCATGATCGGGAAGCGTTTGACTGCGGAGAAGATGCGCTGAACGAATTCCTTCGCCGTTACGCCCGTAAGAGCCACGAGCTGGGCGGAGCGAAGACCTTCCTTGCAATCGACGACACAGATGGCAAGACCGTTCTCGGCTATTACAGCGTGAGCCCCGCCTCAGTGGAATATGCCCGCACACCGGAGATCGTGCGGCGCGGACTCGCCATGACGTGCCGGGTTTCCGGCTGGCACGCTTGGCTGTGGATCGAAGAGTACAGGGGCAGGGTCTTGGAGGGCAGCTCTTGCTGGCGGCGGGGAGACGCTGCTTGCTGGCAGCAGTGGAAGTGGGTGGCGTGGTGCTTGTCATTGATGCGAAGAATAAAAGGGTGGCAGGCTGGTATGCCGGCTACGGCGCGGTGCCCCTGCTGGACGCGCCGTTATCTCTGCTCTTGCCGCTGGTGACCATCGAGGCTGCGCTGAGAGCCGCTGGGAAATATTGTCGGAAATCTAGTTTTCGACTACTTCTGTTTCTTCACTTTTCTCGGCGGGCGAGGCGGAATTGCAGCTCGCAGTGCTTTCGTTGGGTTTTCTAGCACAAACAACTAATTTATGAGGTTCTCAGCAATGTCCATTACCGTGTTCATTTGCTTGTCAGTTGGACTGTGCGCCCGGTGAGCAGAAGCGCTCCCCGCATCCAAGGCTACTTCGAGATACTTCCGATTTGTTTTGCTTAGATGGCCAGCATCTTGCAAGGCTTGAAGATTGTCTTTGAAGCTTCCATTGTCCCCTACTTTATCGACTATGGCGGTTTCAATCACGGCGCGAGCACCCATCATTGCCAAACGAAGAACTGTTAGCCTGCAGCGCGGTGTAGATCTCAACTAAAAGAGCGTCGATTGGATACGGTAACGGCCCCCATGATGGTAGCCAGGGGGAAGCTCGCGCCGAAAGAATGAAACGTTAACACCTTCGCCTTCCGAAAACCAGTACTGCCGGCGGAGTACGACTTCTTCACAGCCGCGGCACTCAAGCATGTCGTACTCGGTCTTCCAATAAAATCCTTCCTCCTCGTCAGAGCTCGGATAGCTGCAAATTTCAAAATCCTGTTAGTCGGGTGTTTACACTGATTGCAATGAACCTTGGTGATACTTATTTCCATACGCAGTAAAAGTATAACCAATGCAACCCCGGTGATCTCTTTGGCTTTCAGAGATTGCCCACCCTCGGATCTATTTTGCGCGCCCTTGCTGCGCCTGACGATGGGAGCCGCAGGACGCCTTTCATTGGCGTAGAGCTGGGATCTGCTTCGTATGTTTGGTCCCCAGGTAAGACTCGAACCTACAACCCTTCCATTAACAGCCGACGTCTCAACCAAACAGTGTCTTAATCACTTCCCCCGCCACCACCGTCGGCCGCTCAGCCCGCCCATTATGCATGTATGTCGTCTTCAAATGATCCAGCCCCAACGCATGCAACATCGACGCGTGAATATCGTTGACGTGCGCC
>CATPCN010000024.1 GCA_955652855.1 uncultured Chthoniobacterales bacterium
ATCGGCCAGCGTGGTGCCGACTGTTGTCGTTGCGACGATCGTCAGCCAGTACAGAAACGGGTGAAATTTCTTCGCCTTGATCTGTACGAGGACCGCGGCAACAAAAATAACGCCGAATATTGCCGTGCCGACAAGATAGCCAGTGCCTTTGGCCGCGGCAGTAGTTTCGCCAAGCCACGACATGGTGGCGGCGTCGCCGCCGGTCTCGCCCAGCGTGGTCGCGAGGATCTTAACGATCCAGAATACCAACGTTACCTGGGGTACCTTAGCAACGAGCTCCGATCTCTTTTTGTCCATTTTTATCATCCCAAAATCATCGTTCGCTGCTTGCCCGACAACGCATCACCGCCAGTTTCACCGAGAGTAGTGGCGGCGATTTTGATTACCCAGAATGCGACTGTGACCTGCGGGACTTTGCTCAGGATGACAGAGCTCGTCGAATGCCCGTTCTTATCCATTGTCTTCTGTAATCGTCCCCCAAGGAGGAATCAAGAGGGTGCGCTGGAAGATCGGGACCTACACCTTCTCGAGCATCGTGCCGCGACAATTCGCAGAACCGCAAAAGCATTTGGCCTCTTCTTCAATTTCTTTGGTGCGCAGGACATCCACGACCAGGCTGTAATCGTAAAAGAGTTCTTCGCCCGGGCGCAGATTTCGCAAGGCGTGAATGACGACGCGGTCTTTCTCGTCCTCGATCGCCTGGCAATTCGGGGCGCAGGAATGATTGATCCAGCGCGCTTCGTTTCCGCCCACCGTGGGATCGATCACCTCTTTTCCGTTGTCGAGTCCAAAATAATATGTGCGTAGCTCATCTGACTCAGCCGGAATGCTCTCCCACGGAACGCGGCGGCCGGTGTATTCGACGATGCGCGCGCCTTTGCGTATCGCTTTCGTCGTGAAAACGCCGCGCCCGTGCACGGGCGATTTGCGCACCTTCAAGAAAGTTAAGAGTTGTTGGTTGAGAGTTGAGAGTCGGGTCCGGTTTTTCTTTTTTCGTCGCATCGGCACAAGGCAAAGTAGAAAGTGGAAAGTAGAAAGGCTAAAGTTTAATTTGCCGGGGGAACAGAGATGAGATCGCTAATCGTTTCGATGATTTGTTTGCTGCTTCTCGTCGGAGGCTACGCAGTAAGCGCGCAGGACAGTTCCGGAAACAAAGCGGCGCCGACTCAGCAACCAAGCGCGACGCCGGCGCGCGTTCATCATCCGGCTAAACGGGCAAGGATCGAGCGCGGCGCGGTTTCGCCATTGCCATCGACAAATACAGCAACCGCGAAGAGATCGAGTGAAGATCGGCTGAGCTATTCGGAGGCGCTGCGGCGTTATCGGCATGAACGGCACGACCGCGCTTGGTGGAACCGACATTTCACAACGATCGTGCTCGTGAGCGGCGGTTATTACTACTGGAACGCTGGGTATTGGTGCCCGGCGTGGGGTTATAATCAGGCTTACGAATATTATGATTACGACGGCCCGATCTATACCTACGGCAACCTGCTGCCCGATCAGGTGATCGTGAAGGTGCAGCGTGCTTTACAGCAGCTCGGTTATTACACCGGCGGATTGACCGGATCGCTTGGATCGACAACGCGGGCAGCGATCGCTGCTTATCAGGAAGATGCCGGTTTAGATGTCACGGGAGTAATCGATGCCGAGACAGTGGTGTCGCTCGGTTTGAATTAGGCAGGCGGAACACTCTTCCGCAGAACCAGAGCTGCGACGATGCCGACACAAAGGAATCCGATGACCTGGATAAACATGTAGGCAACGGTGTAGACACAGGGAAAACCGTACCAGTTCCAATAAGAAACATTGGTCGCAAGCGCGGCGAGAATTCCGGCCACGAAAACGAAGCCGACGCGTCCGCCGAACGTCACGAGCCGCGTTAGGCCAAGAAGAAACACGACAAGGATTGCTTCGAGAAGTTCGGTGGCGAATTCTGTCCCTAACAATTTGCCCATATTGATCGCCCTCGATCCAGGCGGATGATACATGAGTATGCCAGAGGGATTCTGCGCGAGTTTTTCGCCCATATGTTTCATGGCTTCGCTCCTGGCCTCCCGGCTTGGGTTATCGCCAAGGCCAAATCCGGGAAAGAGATAGAGGCCGGTCTGTTCGCCGATGTTCGATTGCATGGCGGCAAGCACAGCGGATTCATTCGGAATTTCGCGGATGCCTGCGTAACCGATGGGCAGGACCATGTGCGCGATGGAGGTCCAGATAAACATCGCAATTCCACCTAAAACACCGGCGAGAAATATTCGTTTCGTCATAAGGGGCTCCTATCAGGCGATTATGCGGCGAGGGAAGAGAATTTAAAAGCCTAAAATTACAAATTAGAACACGCGCGAGCGGGGCTCGCGCGGGTAGGCGGTAACGCAGCTAGGGTCCGAGCCGGACTGGCATTACTGGCGCGAATGCGGGAGCGTGAGTGACCAAAATTTAAAGTAAGAGCCGACCTTCGGAATCCGCAGCGGCGCGGCCAACCTAGCTGCCGTTCGTCGGATTACGGTTGGGATACGGCGGGACCGGTGGGAGTTCATAGCTCTTGGTCTTTAGCTCCGTCTGGATTTCTTCGATGGCTCTGTCGAGTTGCTGATCTTCGCCGTGAAATTCTTTCGCCGGATCGTTATCAACCACGATGTCGGGATCGACGCCGTGACCTTCAATGACCCAGCTCTTACCGTCCTTCGAATAAGGCGCGTATTCCGGTTTGAAGAGCTGTCCGCCGTCGGCCAGCGGAAGCGGATCGCGAATGCCGATGACACCGCCCCAGGTGCGTTTGCCGATTAGTTTGCCCAAGCCCATCGCTTTGAATCGAAACGGAAAAATGTCGCCGTCAGAAGCGGAGAACTCGTCGATGAGCGTGACCATTGGGCCGATGAATGTCTGCGGCGGATTGGTTTGCGGCATGCCGTTGCGCGCGATCTCGACCATGATGAGTGCGCGTCGCAATCGCTCGATGACAAGCGGTGAAACAAATCCACCGCCGTTACCGCGTACATCGACAATAAGCGCTTTCTTGCGGATCTGCGGGAAGTAGAGCTTGGTGAATTGGTTCAAGCCCGGTTGTCCCATGTCGGGGATATGGACGTAACCGACCTGGCCACCGGTTTTCTTTGTAACTTCATCAATATTTTTCTGGACCCAGGCGTGGTAATAAAGCGGAGCTTCGTCAGCCGTGGGCACAACGGTGATGTCGCGCGCGCCGTCATCGCTCGGTTTGGAATTTACGCGCAGGATGACTTGCTTGTCGGCGGTGCCGATGAGCGCATCGTAGAGATTAGGCAACGTCGAGACCGGAGTGCCATTGATGGCTAGCAGGTAGTCGCCCTCTTTCACGTTCAGGCCGATCGCAGTAAGTGGAGAGCGAACGTGCTTGTCCCAATTTTCGCCGGGCAGAATTCTTTCTATGCGATAGGTCTTGGTCGCTGGATCGCGCGAGAACTCCGCGCCGAGCAGACCGAGCTTGATGCGCGGAGTTTCAGGACGTTCGCCCCCGGCGACGTAGGTGTGACCGTTGTTTAGTTCGCCGATTAGTTCGCCAAGGAGATAGGTGAGATCGTTGCGGTGATTTACGAAAGGAAGGAGCGCAGCATATTTGTCGCGCATGGCTTTCCAATCGATGCCGTTCATGGTGGGCGAATAGAAGAAGTCGCGCATCTGCCGCCAGGCTTCG
>CATPCN010000025.1 GCA_955652855.1 uncultured Chthoniobacterales bacterium
GGGACAACCGCCAAGACCACCAATGGCGGCGTCGAAACGCCGGCATCCGGCGTCATAAGCGGCGAGCACTTTCGCAATTGCGCCGGCGCGCGTGCTGTGCATGTGAACGCCCACCTCGCATTCCGTGCAGTCGCGCAACACCGCCGCTACCACCCGATTAATCAGTTCCGGCTCGGAGGTTCCCACGGTATCGGCGAGGGAAATCGCGGTAATCCCCATACCCGCGATCGTTGTGGCTGCTTCCACGACTTTGTTTTCGCTCCAAGAATCGCCGTAAGGGTTACCGAATGCCATTGAGATGTAAGCGACGATTTCCAAGCCAGCTTCACCGGCCCTGTCCCTGATCCCCTTTAATACTGCCAAGTTCTGCTCCGGCGATTGATTCTGGTTCCTGCGAAGGAACGTCTCCGAAATGGAACAAGGATATCCGAGCGTTCCGACGGCTCGGGTGGCGATCGCACGCTCCGCGCCCTTTTCGTTAACGACGATTCCGATAATCTCCACGGCGGCGACCGTTCCGAGTTGCTCAAGCACTTTTTCGCTGTCGGCCATCTGCGGCACCGCTTTAGGCGAGACGAAGCTCACCGCGTCGATGTGCCGGAAGCCCGCCGTCACAAGTGCGCGCAAATATTCCACCTTTCGCTCAGTGGGAATCTGACCCGGCAGTCCCTGCCACGCGTCGCGCGGACATTCGATAAGCTTGACGGATTCCATGCTGGCGGATTGTTACTGACACAATAACTTAGACCATGCCATTCGTTTTGATTGAGAAGCAGACGCCACAGGTCACAACGGTGACGCTGAATCGTCCGGAGCGCCGTAACGCGCTGACGATCGAGCTCATGACCGAACTCACCGCCGCGATCGATGTCGCAGCCGCGGATGCAAAGCAGCGCATTCTGATTTTGCGCGGCGCTGGTCAGGCGTTCTGCACTGGTCTCGATTTGAAAGAAGCGGCCGACGAAAAGAACGCGCACGCCACGGCAGAGATAGTGGCAAAAACGTTGATCACGCTCAATCAAACGCGCCTTATCACAATCGCGGTCGTGCATGGTGCGGCGGTTGCGGGCGGCGCCGGAATAATGTCGGCCTGTGATTTCGTCGTCGCGGCTGAACGCACTAAGATTGGTTATCCAGAGGTGCGGCGCGGTCTTGTCGCCGGCTTGGTCATGACTTTTTTGCGCCGGCAATTGCGCGAACGCGATTTGCGCGAACTTGTGCTCGCTTCCGAATTGATCGACGCGGAGCGCGCGAAAGAAATCGGTTTGGTCAATCGCGTCGTTCCGCCTAACGATTTGGAAAATGAAACGAAAAAAATCGTCGATGCAATTTTGCAAGGCGCACCCGAAGCGGTCACGAACACGAAACGCTTGATCGAAGAGCCTTGGTCAACTTCGGTGAAACAAGATGTCGATCTTGCGCTCAAGCATCACATGCAAGCGCGGGAATCCGCCGAAGCGAAAGAAGGCATCGCCGCCTTTAACGAAAAGCGCCCGCCGAAATGGACTACGCTTTAGCTGTGCTCTTTTCGGGCGGAATTTTGAACTGCTCGATCTGTTCTTTGGCTTGCGGACCACCACCAAACTGAGAACTTTCAGTGCGAGATACGTCGCCACGATCCACAATGCGACAAGCGCAATGCGTTTACGAACCTTGGCGGCAGGGCGCTCGGGCGCGCCGCCGTCATTTCGGAAAATCTGCCGATAGAAAATCGTCGTCCGCACCGACGATCAGATCTACATGCGTCAGAAACTGCTCCTGGGCGAGGAGCGTTTTCTCGATCTTCTTTTTGAGTGCGCCGACAGGTATCTCGAATTCCTTCCGGTTTGCATCGCCTGTCCTGGCAAGAGGATTTGGCATCGTTTGCGGAAAACCAGAGAGAGACTTGCCAGCGCTGTCCAGGACGTTGACCTCGAGAGTTTCGGCCTGGCTCTCACCGCTTCGACTGAGCTTTATCAGAAAGCGATAGGGCAGATGCGCCACGCTGCCTTCTCCTAGTCGCGCGGGGGGAACCTGCCATCATCCTGCTCGATAATGTCACTCTCGTGACCGGTATCTTTGTCTTTAATTGTGCCGATTTTTTTCATGTGATTTTCTAGCTATGGGCTACGGCTTTCGCGGGAATCTTAAATTTCTCGATCTGCTCTTTGACTTCGTGGACGAAGTTGGCGGCGCCGGCGCCGTTGACGACGCGATGGTCGAATGTGAGCGAGAGCGTGATGACTTCCGCTGTCTGCTGTTTTTTGCCGCCGACTAACATTTCCTGATGAGCTGAGCCGACAAACAAAGTGCCGACTGATGGCGGCACGACGATCGGAGCAGCCGCGCGCACACCGAGTGCGCCAAGGCTGCTGATGACGAGCGGGGCGTTCATTGCATCGACACGGCCATCGCGCGTGGCGTCGACGGTCTCGTTGTAAACCTTCACGAACTCGGCCCAATCTTTTTTGTTCGCCGCGGTGATGATGGCTGTCGCGAGTCGATCGCCTTCGAGCGCGACGGCCAGGCCCAGATCGAAAACATCGTTCTGGACGATGCGATCGTCTTCGAGAATCAAACGCCGGAACGGCGCGTGTTTTTCCATCGCGCGCACCACCGTCCACGCGATCATCACAGAAGGCGACGGCGCGGTCTTCGTATTTTTCTTCTTCGCTGCCTCGCGCGCTCTGCGAATCGCATCCCACCGCGCATCGATTTGCAAATTCGCGGACACGACGCGGCTTAGCTTGCGCGTGATCGTTGGCGAGAGCGCCGGTTCCACCGATGAAGCAGTTGTCGATCTTGTCCGCGACGACGATGGTTCCGTCGCGCCATTGTCCTTTTGTTCCGGCGAGACTTTCGCGGCCGTCTCGAATTGGCCGGCGGAAGAAGTTTCGTCGGTGAGAATCGTGCCGAGTTCCTGTCCGATCTCAACCGTCGCGCCGACTTCCGTTTTCCATTCACCCATGATTCCGGCGAACGACGATTCGATCGGATAAACGGCTTTGTCCGTTTCCACTTCGCAAAGTGGATCGTCGTGCGCGATTTTGTCGCCCGGTTTTTTCAGAAGCGAAACGATTTTTGCCGCGCGAATGCCTTCGCCCATAATCGGCACGGTGATTTTTTGCGTCCGCTGTTTTGCAGCATCGGATTTCTTCGGCGTGGCACTCATGGGCGGGGCGACTTCTCGCTTTTTAGCTTCGGAATGCACAACTGTCGATCTTTCGGCGCGGGTCGACATCGACCGCTCAATCGCAGCGACGATTCGCTCGACGTCCGGCAGCGCCGCGTATTCATAAATCGGATTGTAACCGATCATGACGTTGCTCTTGCTCACGAGAATCGGCGGACTGATGAGCGCGTCCCAAAGTTCCGGCTGCGATGTGATGTGCGAGATGATCATCTGACCAACGCTGCAGTTTTCCGTGTCTTCCTGCACGACGACGAGCCGTCCGGTTCTGCGCACAGATTCTTCTATCATCGCCTTGTCCCACGGAACGATGGAGCGCAGATCGATAAGATCGACAGTCGTTTTGTTGTCGATCTTAGCGAGCGCTTCGAGTGATTTCTCGACCGTGTTTCCCCACGCGACGAGGGTGAGATCGGAGCCGCTGCGATGTTTGCGCGCCTCGCCGAACGGGACCGCGCGAATCGGTTCCGCGCACTCGCGTTCCGCCCAGAACATATGTTTCGGAATCAGAAACATTACCGGATCTTCTGCGTGCATCGCGGTCCAAAGAAGTCCGGCCGCGTCTTCCGGCGTGCTTGGAACCACGACGCTTAAGCCGGGATAATGCGCAAAGGCCGACTCGTTGGCCTGACTGTGCCACAAGCTTCCGCCGGGAAGATAAGCGCCGTAGGGCGCATAAATAACAACCGGACATTTCCAATTGCCGAATGAGCGCCAGCGTAATGTCGAGATGTTGGTGACGAGTTGATTGAAGCCCGGGTAAATGAAATCGACGAATTGCAATTCGAAGACTGGACGTTTGCCGTAAGAAGCAAGTCCACAGGCGACGCCGAGAATTGTCGATTCAGCCAACGGGGAATTAAAAACCTGCTTCGGAAATTCGGTCGATAGTTTTTGGGTGAGACGGAAA
>CATPCN010000026.1 GCA_955652855.1 uncultured Chthoniobacterales bacterium
CGCATTGCGCAACGCGAGCAACGGCATCATCCATTCCTTTTCTTCATCATTGTGAATCATTGCCGTCATCGACTTGTCTATCTCGACAAGCGTGCAAACCCAACATCCAAACCGTGAATCGCCGCAACTCGGCGTGCTGCTATCTACAACGAGAGGACATTCGCCATCCGCGGAAGCGCCCGCATACATTCCCAGTAGATCTTTGTTGCTGTAGCCCCATGGGTTTTGCACCTGCATGAGGAACATCCACACGTCATCATTCGACCAATCTTCAATCGGCGTATAAACAAGGGAGCCAGGCAAACTAGAATTAGGGCTTAGTCGATCACGAACGCGGCCACATTCGTGTTTGTTCATATTGCGTGCGCGCGACGCGCTCTCCGCTTTTCGACTTCCTAATACGAGAATCGCCTCGCCACTCGCTTTGACAACATTATTGATGAACAAGTTCGATGGTCTGATTTTGAGACGGTCAGTGCACCAACGAAACTTGTGTCGCGGTGCTGGATACCCTTTGCCGATAAGATTGACCCAAAATGAATCCTCAACTCGTGGCGTCAGTCGATTCGGACTTATCGGCATCTGTGCTGCGCGGGCCTTCTCGCCCATTACTTGGAGAGAGTTCTGCACCCACGCAGCCACAACCGGATTTTCAACGAGCGTGTCGGTGCTTATGACGTGAACAGTTTTAGTACGTTGTTCAGTGGGAATTTCACCGAGTGCAAGCCAGACAAGCTGCAATGTTGCGGTCGAGTCTTTGCCGCCGCTGTAACCGATGATCCAAGGTACGTCATCCGCACAATACAGCTCACGGATTTCCTCAGCGAGCAGCGCGATCGTGCGCTGCAAACCAAGCTCGGTAAAAGCCGAATGTCTCGGGACTTTCGCGTCAACGGCGGGCATAGCGTCCATTCCGCTTGTTCAAGGCTTTTTCGATCTTCTGCTCATCCGCAGATAGTGACAAGCCGAGAGCTCTCTTAACAACGTTTGTTGTGAGGACAACGTTCGTCGTCACCTTCGAAACCCTACCGCCAATCATAGCGCGCCCTTCCCAAACTCTCGCATTTGAGCGCGACCAATCGATCTTCTTGAGCCCTGCCAGTTTGGATCGCCATGTTGTCGGCCACGTCTTAAGCAGCGCGTTGCCAGCTTTTCCGAGAGCCTGGAGTGCGATTCCGTGGGAATGTATGTAACCTTCACGCACTTCACTCGCCGGCATTCGGCCTTCCCGTACTTGCGTCCACGATGGAAAATGACGCGCGATGGCCTCCCAGTAATCGCGTGCAAGTTTGGCATCATGTTCCAGATTGCCCGTTGCAAGATCCTGGACGAGATCAGCGCAGGCGTTGAAGAATGCGCTGAGTGTAAAGAGCCGTCGCGACCGCAAAGCGAGTGAGCTTTTTTCCAGATCAACTATGTCGCGGAAAATTTCCGACTTCATCACAACCAACCGAGCGAGTTTCGCCTTGTCGTTGCGATGATCGTAGAGTAATCCGAGAGAGCGACTCGGACGTATGGCATAGCGGTTTAAGTCAGCGAACATTTGCTGACAACGTTCGAGTCCAATATCCAAAAAGAACACGACCGCTATTGTTTCGTAGGCAAGCTCCGGCTTTTGATTCAGCGCCTCAATGATTGCTGCGCGGCGATGCTGACCATCATTAATGATGAACTTTGCGTCGATCGGTACCTTCAGGGTACCGAGACGGTCGCCTCCAGAGTCGTTTGAAAACGGCTCAAAAGCGATCTTGGAATCGATCGACGCTGTAATTGCGGAGAAAACATAATCCTTTGGATTGTCCAAGACATAGCCCGCGATCTCGGGGATTCGCGCTCTATTTAGGACGCGTTGCGCCCTTAATTCAGGCGAAAGCTCTTTCTCATCAAAGATCGAGATCTGACGCAGCGTTCGAAGCGTCCACATCGTCACGTAATATTCACGCCCTGCTTGTACGCCGCGAATGGCTGGGAAGTTTAGAGTTGAGAGTGGGGTCACATTCAGTAACGGTATGGCAATGAGTAATCGGGTTGTGCTGAGTATGTCAAATAAAAAACATACAGAATTTCCACAAACAAACACCCGTCCTGTGTACCTCGACTGCAATGCAACTACTCCCCTAGAGCCGGAGGTGGGGCAAGAGATGTTGCGGTTTTTCGCGGATGAATTCGGCAATGCTGGGAGCCGAACTCACGAATTTGGAGCGCGAGCGCAGCAAGCAGTCCAAAACGCGCGTGATCAAGTCGCAACATTGATTGGCGCTCAACGCGAAGAGGTTATTTTCACTAGCGGTGCAACAGAGAGCAACAACATTGCGATCCTCGGACTTGCGACTTTCGCCGAAAAAACCGGATGTCGGCACGTCATCAGCACGCAGATCGAACATAAAGCTGTAATTGAGCCACTCCAAGAACTTGAGCGTCGTGGTTTCAGCGTCGAACTGCTCGCGCCAAACTGCGACGGATGGGTTGAAAGCGAAAAAGTCCGTGCTGCTTTGCGAGACGATACGTTGCTCGTGTCGATCATGCATGCAAACAACGAGACGGGCGTCATTCAGCCGATTGAAGAAATCGCCGCAATCCTCGAAACACACACGGCTTACTTTCACGTCGATGCAGCACAGACATTCGGAAAACTTGTGAATACGTTACGGAATCGCCGAATCGATTTGATTAGCGCGAGCGCGCACAAGATCTATGGCCCAAAGGGCGTAGGCGCGCTGATTGCTCGAAAAAGGGGCTACGACCGCGTACCGCTGTCACCCATTTTCTTTGGCGGGGGTCAAGAACGCGGTCTTCGACCGGGAACCCTTCCCGTCCCCTTGATTGTCGCTTTGGGCGTCGCTTGTGAACTCGCTCTCAAGAATCATGAAGCCCGCGCGGCCCAATGCAGGAAATTCCGAAGAGAACTCGAAGCGGCGCTGCTACC
>CATPCN010000027.1 GCA_955652855.1 uncultured Chthoniobacterales bacterium
CCCTTTGAGCTGCTGGCCACATGCCTCTTCAGGCTTCGGTTCAAATCCCGCAATATCATGTAATCGGCACCCGTAGTTCTTTCCGTATCGCCCATACCGGCCTCCGTCGGCTAAACACTCAGATCGCGAATAAAAGCCTTGGCGAATCCCGCCAGTTTCACTTTCAGGGTATCTCTCATATCTGTCACGTTGGCGGTCTGCGCCGACAAATCCTGCATCGCCCCGTCGAAGGAAGCGTGCTCTTTGGTCACCTTTATGAAAAGCACTTGAGTTCGCCCGACAGAGGCTTGGAAGCGTGCGGACGCAAGCCGCATGCTTACCTGGTCTCCCGTCATCGCTACTACCGAGAATTGGTACTCGGTGACTTGCAAGTGCTGGCCTGATTTGTCGAATAAAGCGAACCAGGGAGCATGCTTGGTTGCATCCTGCAGTCCGCTCAAGGCGCTGAGAATCAGCTGCCCGCCGCCTGCCGCTCCGTTGAACGCATCACTCAGAAACGGAATGATCGCCTGGTTGACAGCTTCGTCAATTTTCTGGAACTCGAGATTGACGGTCTGGGGCGCGCTAGCTTGCCATCCGAGACCGGTGAGGACCGTGTCGTGGCGTTGGATCCACTGATCCGGAGTTGTTGTCACCGTATCTTCGATCGCTACCCGCTGTGCCGCCAGGAGACTGAGCGCGACGCTGGTCCTTATAGCGGGACCGGCATCGTCGGAAAACTGAATGAGATTCGAGCCGGCCACCACCATATTGGGGAGATTGTCCACATCAATCGGATTCGGCGTAACATCTTGAGGCTGTGCCGCCGCTGCCAGCGGAGCGATGGGCAGATTCAAGATATACGACTGCAGCTCAGCGTTCAACATGGCGGCTTCCTCCGGACTTGTGGACGAACAGAATATCAAACTTCTCACGGCACGACCAAAGTTTTTTCAAAATGGGTTTTTTCAAGAGTTGACACGGTGGAAAACGTGATATCCTGATTTTCCGCCCAGCCGTTTTATATTCGGGAACAAGGGGAATTGTGAATGTTAAATGACGGTATACGGACATATATTTCCAACCTGCCGGTTGGTACGTTTCAACCATCACTGCTGCCGCAGGATGCGGCCGCGGCTCCAGTTACTGCAGTCGATATTAATAAATTGCCGGACGGGATTGTAACTGGGTCCAACATGATTCAGTTTCCTGCTGGCGCCAACCCTGACGTTAAGGCGAGCGTCGCTTTGTCGCTGCTGGCTGCGCAACGGGTCGCGTCGAACGACCATGTTCTCACCACTCCGGATCAATGGATCGACCGTCACAATACCGTTCTTGAGAATCTCAATTGGGTGGTGAATAAGGGTGGGACTGTCAGGTCTGAAATCAAGGGTCTCAACGTTGCTGTCAACAAGGCGATCATTCCTTTTTTGACGACCGCCTTTGGAGGAGCCGCGATCGGGGCGCTGATTCTGGCCGCATTGAATAACCTTCAGTCGATGGATTCGAGCTCACCCTGGATTACGCTCTTTGACCAACAGAGCCGCCGCTTCAATGTGACGGAGTATATGTTCACGGTGGTCAGCGTCCAGGACGATCAAGTCAGCATGCAGATGGCATCGGCTCGTTTCGACGCAACCTTCGGCAGTACGCAGGTTTTGTTCTTCAAAGTGAGCCAGCAGAACGCTGCGTTTGACTCAGTCAGCGAGACCCTGTCGGCCTCGGCGAGCTTGCTAGCCGACCTGAATGCCGACCTCAAAGTGAAGCTCGCCAACGCCACGAAATCCTTCATTCAAAGTCTGCCGGATATCAGTTAGCGGGCCGGAATCCCAGTCTCACGAGCGATGCTATCGGGGTCGGGGGGTTCCGCGCCATTCCAGGCGGGGGCCCTCTGCCAGAGGATCGCTCCGCGGTCGCCCTCGATTGCAAACCACATTGCCCGGGTGGACGTAACGGCTCTTACCGGCTCACCGATATTTAGTGGAAACCGCGTCCAGAGTTCCTCGTTGCGAAAGATAGACACCGCCTCCCGCTCCATCGCGATGGACCATGCGACGCGGGGCTCTTCTTGCCACAACCCAAGCCGCTGAACCCCGGACGCGAGCGTTCGCACCTGTGTCGCAAGGACGATTGGCGACGTTAGCAAAAAGGCTCGGAGTTCCTTACTATCGGTGAGATAGATCGCCTCGATTCCGGCCTCGTCTGTGGCCGGGAACAGCTCGCCGATATTACTGTCGAAGCGATCGATCGGGCGCCGGGAGTCCAGCCGGATTCGTACCATCTCGGCGCCCGAGTTCCTGGCCAGCGTGAAGGGCGCGTATTCGACGAAGAACCGTCCGCAATCGCGGGCCACTCGAACCCGGGAGATCCAGGACGCCTGAAGAACGGCATCGCCGCCGGCCGGCGACGGAGGGCGCACGGTCGTGAGCGCAGCTTCCCGGTCCGGCGCTTTCCAAGTGCGAACGGCGATTGCTCCAACCTGCGCGTTCACCTGCCAGACTAAGCCCTCTGACTCCGCGGGACAGAACCCGATTTCGCCGCCTTCGTGAGCGCCCTTCAGAAGGTCAAGAGCAGCGGGTTTGAGTTCGGGAGCAAGAAAGTTCCCTACCTGGGCGGCCGGGCCATCGTGAAACAGGACCATAAGCTTTTCCCCACGCATTTGGATCTTGGCCGGCTCAGCCGGAAGCCGTATCAGCCGCCTTCGCTCTTGCGGCCCGCCTACGATGAGCGAGCCGAGGTCCGCGCCGCACGCCCACACCAGTAGCGCGTCGCTCAGTTCGACGAGCGGCGCGCCGCCGCACTTATCCTGAATAGCAAGCCGCTGGCCCTTGAACATCAGCAACAAAGCATCGCTTTGGGTGTCGTGGAACACCACATACGGCTCGTCTGAAACCGCGCCGATCGCCAACACCGTCTCCTGCGTTGCAATCCGAATTTGTGTGCCGTTCTGCCAGACCCTTCGCGCCCGCGCGACGCGGTATGCTTGCAGGATACTCGGCCGATGCCGGATGCGCCACGCCTTCGCAAGATCCAGTTCGCTATCTTGAAACGCCGAGTTGGCGCGCGACACATCGGCCCGCCGGAGGAACTCGTTCAGCTGGGTGTCCGTCCGGTTCTTCCATAAGAGGCCGGCCACAGCCGTGACAGCAACAACCGCGATACTGGCAAAGACCAGCTTGCGGATGGTAGCAGTGCGCAAAGCCCGAAATTGTTCAGTCAGTTCGGCCAGAAACGGAGCGCTGTTCATCGCGTCCGCTGGTGTAGCGGCCAGACCGGACATTCGGATTCCGTGAAAGGCCGCCAGTGCTTCGCCACCCACCGGCATGTTGGAG
>CATPCN010000028.1 GCA_955652855.1 uncultured Chthoniobacterales bacterium
GCACGCCGCCGAAGTAATGAACGTTGGTGGCGTGGCCTTCCATCTCCTTCAGTTCGAATTCCACTTCCGCTTGCGCAAGCACCTGCTGCTCGTCCACGCCAACGATGCGCGACTTTTGCCGAAACTTTCCCGAGCCACTGCACCAGCGCGACCAAATGCAAAGCCGCATATAATTGATCGGCAGCGTCGGCGTCGGGATAACGTTGAGCACGCCGACCAGCGTTTGCATTCCGTTAAATTCGCAGCGCACATCTTCGCAAAGAACCGCACTTTGCAAGTCCGGCAGCATCATTTCCGTCGCCATTTTTTTACAAGATCGACAATCAGATCACGTGGCGCACCAGTAGCACCAACAGGACGATGCCGAGCGCGATCCGATAAATCGCAAACGGCGCGAAACCGCGCGCGCGCACCCAGCGCATAAACCAGGCGACGACACCGAGTGCGACGACAAACGATACGACGAAGCCAATCGCGAGCACGATCCACTGATGAGTGTTGACCGCCAACGGCGCCAGATTTCCCTCGAGCGCGGTTTGCCGATTCGGCGCCAGCGTTTTGAGAAGATCGTAGCCGGTCGCGACGATCATCGTCGGCATCGAGAGGAAAAATGAGAACTCGAGGGCCGCGGGTCGCGACATGCCGGCCACTTGTCCCGCCGCAATCGTGCACATTGAGCGCGATGTGCCGGGAAAAACGGCGGACAAAATTTGCACCGCTCCAATCCAGGCCGCTTGCGGCAGGCTCATTTCTTCCATGTGGGTCACGCGCGGCCGTGTGAAAACTGCATCGACGATCCACATGATAATGCCGCCGAGCAGCAAGGCCCACGACATCACGTAAAGATTTTCCAGGTTTTGTCCGATCTCTTTTCTCAGCGCCCACGCCGGCAAAGCCGTAATGACGAAAGCGATCATCGTAAGGCTTAGGGGGTGATTGAAAATCGTTCGGTCGCCGCGCTCGCCTCGAGGAAATGTTCGCAGAAATGTCACGATGCGATTCCAGAAGTAAACCGGCAGCGCCAGAATCGCGCCCAATTGAATAACAATTGTGTACATCTTCCAAAAGCTGTCGTGAAGATCGAGATGACAAAGCGCCTCCACGATGCGCAGATGCGCCGTTGAGCTGACCGGCAAAAACTCGGTCAGTCCTTCAACAATCCCGAGAAAGATCGACAATAAGAAATCGCGCATCGGGTTTAATTTCTACTTTCTTCGATGCCGATTTCAGCGAGCGCTTCCCTCACGCCCTCCATCTTGAAAAGCTCGAAGATCGTCTCGATTTTTTTCACCGCGCCAAACTAGCTGCACGCGTGAAAACGTAAATCCTTAATTCACTGAATCGCTAATTCGCTAATTGATTCAATTCCGCTTCGACCATTTCGCGCACCAGCTCCGCAAAAGTCACGCGCGGTTGCCAAGCAAGTGTCTTGCGGATTTTATCCGCGCAACCCACCAGCCGCGCAGGCTCACTGGGCCGATCAAACGACGCATCGTGCTTGACGTATTTCTTCCACGGGAGATCGACAACTGCGAAGGCCGCTTCGACAAGCTCCCGCACGGAATGTGTTTCGCCCGTCGCCACTACGTAATCGTCGGGGATATCGTGCTGTAAAATCAACCACATGGCGCGGACGTAATCTTGTGCGTGTCCCCAATCGCGCCGTCCATCCAAGTTGCCCAGCACAAGATCGACATCGAGACCTCGAGCAATCCGCGCAGCGGCGCGCGCGATCTTACGTGTCACAAAATTTTCTCCGCGCCGCGGCGATTCGTGATTGTAGAGAATTCCGTTGCACACAAAAAGTCCATACGATTGCCGGTAAACGTGCACCAACTGCGTGGCAAAAGCCTTCGCGCAACCGTACGGGCTGGTCGGCCACATTGGCGTTGTCTCGGTTTGCGGCGTCTCGCTTGCGTTGCCGAAAACCTCCGAACTGGACGCGTGATAAAAACGCACCGGCTCCGGTTGATCGCGCGCGATCTCGAGCAAACGGAGCGTCGCCATTCCCGCTTCGTCGCAAGTTGATTCGGGAATTTCGAAACTCAGTCCTACGTGGCTTTGGCCGGCGAGGTGATAAAGCTCAGTCGGACGTACCTCGCGAAAAATTCGGCGCAAAGTCGTGTCATCGGAAAGATCGCCGTAATGAAGGAACAAGCTTTTGCCGTAAATCTTGTCGTCGCGACGCAAATGTTCGATACGCGAGCGGAGTAAATTGCTCGTGCGACGCAAAACGCCGTGTACCGCATAACATTTTCCCAAAAGCAGTTCGGTCAAGTACGAGCCGTCCTGACCGGTGATGCCGGTAATGAGCGCAATCTTCTCAACCATGTTTATCTCTTGATCGAAAGATCAAGATCATCCATCCGCGATGCGCGCTGTTCGCACAAGAGCGGAATGATGACTTGCCCGGTCAATGCGCTATAATTCGCCGCTTGGTCCGAAAAATCCGACGTCTGCTGGAGTTGGGCGTGAGTCGCATCTCGCCGCAAGATCAACGTGCACGCCGTGCGCGCAGCGTCGTGCAGGGAACGGCTTCCGCTCTCGCCGGGCGCATTGTCGGATTTGCTGTCGGCATTATCACGATCCCGCTGACGGTGCGATATCTGGGCGGCGAACGTTACGGCATCTGGATCACGATCAGCACCACGCTCACGTTCCTGAGTTTCACCGATTTCGGTTTGACCAACAGCATGACGAACGCGCTCGGCCGCGCTTACGGCGAAGAAGATCGACATGCCGCGCGGCGCTACGTTTCGTCAGCGTTCTTTGTTTTGTGCGCGATCGCCGTGGTCGTCTTCGTCATTGTCGGAATTTCCGTTCCGCGGTTGGCTGGGTTTCTTTTTTCGAATGCGCGCGATGCCGCGTTGCGGTCGGAAATTGTGTCTGCGCTCACGATCGCGGTCGCCATCTTCGCGCTCAATTTTCCGCTGCTCACCGTCAACCGCGTGCTCGCCGCCCATCAGGAATCGGCCATCGCGAATCTTTGGCTGATGGCGGCGAACATCGCGAACCTTGTCGCCATCCTCGCCGTCATTTGGTTTCACGGCGGACTGCCGTGGTTGGTGTTGGGTTGTTCCGGCCTCGGTTTCCTCATTAACGCGGCCAGCGCGATCTGGCTCTTCGAGTTTTACAAACCCTGGCTGCAACCGTCGCCACGCGCGGTGGATCGACATGTGGTGCGCGAACTTTTTTCCGCCGGCTGGAAATTCTTTGTGATCGGCACGGCTTGGATGATCAATTCGCAAACGGACAATCTCGTCATCGCGCACTTTCTCGGCGCGTCGCGCGTCACGCCTTACAACGTCACGTTCCGTTTATTCGCCATGGCCACGATAGTGCAAACGCTGGCCATTCCATCGCTTTGGCCGGCTTACACCGAAGCGTTTGCGCAAAAGGACTTCGATTGGATCCGGCGAATTTTTCGCTCCAACTTCACCTGGAGTTTTGTCATGGCACTCGGGATCGCGATCGTTCTCGTGATTTTCGGACGACCGATCATTCGCTTTTGGGCAGGGGCGGCGGCCGTGCCGTCGTTCTCCGCGCTCGTCTGGATGGCGCTGTGGAACGTGATGCTCTCGCACCTTTACGTGGCAAGCACATTGCTCAACGCCACTGGACATCTTAAAGGAATGACGATCTACGGAACGATCACCGCCATCTTGAATTTGGTATTGTCGATCATACTCGTGAAAATTTATGGCATCTCCGGCGTCATCGCCGCCACCGTCATCGCGTTCGCCGTCGCCAATTACATCCCGAGTTTTCTCGAAGTGCGGAGCGTTTTCCGAAATTTTCGGCCAACAGAACATGAAGCTCGCTGACGTCGAAGCAATTAAGGAAATTGTTGGATATTCGAAACGATGAGCGCGCCAACGGTTAAGCCGATCTCTCCCGAAGACCGCAAGCTTTGGGAAAGGCACAACATTGACACGCTGCGCGAGTGGCGCGCTCGATTCACGGCGGCAAACCGCCAGACCCACCGTCCGACCGGCAAAAGCAAAAACAGTCGCGGCTCCGTCCACTCTAGATCGTCGCCTTCTGCAATTCCTGGATTTGAATCCAGTGATAGGTGCGCTCCAGCCCATCGCGTAAACGAGTAGATGGTTCCCAGTCAAAAAATTCGCGGATGAGTTTGTTGTCGCTGTTGCGCCCGTTGACGCCTTTGGGCGCGGACAAATTGTAGCGGCGTTTCAATTTCACGCCGGCGATCTCTTCAACAAGATCGACAAGTTTATTGATCGAGACTAATTCACTGCTGCCAAGATTTAGCGGATCGACATATTCGCCGTTCATGATCATCTGCGTACCCTTTACGCAATCGTCGATCCACATGAAACTGCGCGTTTGATGACCGTCGCCCCAGACTTCGATCTCATGTTTTTCCGGAGCGTTTCGCTTCAATGACTTTGCGGCAGATCGCGGCCGGCGCTTTTTCCCGGCCGCCATCGTAAGTGCCCTGCGGGCCGTAGACGTTGTGATAACGGGCGATGCGCGTGATCATGCCGAAATCTTCGCGAAAATGACGGCACATTCTTTCGCTGAATAGTTTCTCCCAGCCGTAGCCGTCCTCGGGCATGGCCGGATATGCATCTTCTTCTTTCAACGCAGTCACGTTTGGATCGGTCTGTTTGTCGGCGGCGTAAGCACAGGCCGATGATGCGTAGAAAAACCTGTCGATCTTCGCATCCTTCGCGGCCATGAGCAGATGCGTGTTGATGAGCACGCTCAACATGCAAAGCGCTTTGTTTTGTTCGATAAAACCCATGCCGCCCATGTCGGCGGCCAAATTATAAACGACCTTCGCGCCACTGACCGCTTGCGCGCAGGCTTCGCATTCGCGCAGATCGAGCTGCATGTTTTCGGCCTCGGGAAATATTTGGAACCATTCCTTCACCGGTTTGACATCGACGGCTCGAATGTTTCCACCTTGTCGAAGAAGATCCGCGACAAGATGTCCGCCGATGAATCCGCCGGCGCCACAAACAACGATTTTTTCCGATGTCATCTCCACAAATAAGAGCGGGTAACGTGCCCGGCGGGCAGTCCGCTCGCAACTAGTATCGTTTTCCGGGCAATTGCAGGGAGGCGCGCATCACAAACAGCGGATTGTAGATGAGGTAACGCCGCCACAACCGCGTACTCCGCCATGAAACGCTCCTGCTTTGGCATGCCCATTCCCACCCAGAAACCTTTTCTACTTCCATCTGCACGCAGCGAGTTTATCACAGCGTGATGCAGGCGCACCGGCCATTGTCGATCTTGTTCGCGACAGCGTTTGCGTTTGTTGCGCAATTTTGTCGGGCGGAGAGCGCGACATCCTTCAAAGGCGTGACCGTTTCCTGTCAGACGTGGGGCATCGAATGGCAAATGCCGGAGATGACGGCGACGCTCGATGAATTGAAGTCGTTAGGCGCAAACAGCATCGCTATCCATCCTTACGCGCAAATTCATAACGACGGTCACGTCACGTTCCGCAAGATCGACAATAACAAACACATTACCGTGCCGCTCGATTGGGCGCGCGACCGCGGCATGTCGGTCATGCTCGTGCCGCACGTCGCTTACTGGGGCTCGAAGTTTAGCTGGCGCGGCGAAATCAATTTCGATCGCGCGGAGGAATGGGACCGCTTTTTCGCCGATTACGAAGCATGGATCATTGAGATGTCACGCGTCGCCGAGGAACATCACGCCGCGGTTCTTTGCATCGGCCTCGAATTCACTTACGCGCAAAAGTTTGAGGATCACTGGCGCAAGATCATCCACGCAGTGCGCGAAGTTTATCACGGCAAGCTGACGTATGGAGCGAACTGGGGCGAATACACCGATGTGAAATTTTGGGATTCGCTCGATTACATCGGCGTGCTCGCTTATTTTCCGCTCACAAAAGCTGTCGATCCAAGCACAACGGAAATTTCCGCGGCATGGGAAAAGCGTTGCGCGGAACTGGAAAAGTTTTCACGCCGTAACGGCGGCAAACAATTTCTCTTTACCGAAATCGGTTACAATGAAAACGCGCGCGCCGCGGCTGAGCCGTGGGCATTTGCGACAGGCGGCGAACACGCGACGGAAATTCAGGAGCGCTGCATCGACGCGGCTCTTGCTCTGACTGGTAAACATCCTTGTCTCGCCGGAATGTTTTGGTGGAAATGGTTTCCAGAATTGCCTAACGACGAGAAGGAAAACTACTGTTTGCAAACGCCCGCGATCAAAGCGCTCATCGCAAAACATTGGAAGAGCGACTAAACTTTGCGTCCGAATTTCTTTTCCAATTCGGAGAGCGAAATCTGGATCATGGTCGGCCGGCCGTGCGGGCAGCAGTAGGGCAAATCGCATTCAAGTAAATCGCGAATCAGTTTTTCCACTTCGAGATAGCGCAGCGGATCGTTCGCTTTCACGGCGTGCCGGCAAACGGTCTTCGCGATCATGTCTTCGCCGAGGCGCAGCGGCGAACTGCTGTTGCTCGCGCTCTTGAGTCCGTCAATCACTTCGCGCAGGAAGCGCGAGGGGTCGGACACGTTAAGAAACGCCGGCACGCAATCGATCTTGAACGTGTTCGGTCCGAACTCTTCGATGCCGATTCCCATTTTTTGCAAGATCGACATATTGCGCTCGATCCATTCCGCGTCGCGCGGCGGCAGATCGAAAGTCTGCGGCAAAAGCAAACGCTGCGACGGCACGCCTTGCGCTTCCATGCGGCGGCGAAGTTCTTCGAATAAAATGCGTTCGTGTGCCGCGTGCTGATCGACGAGTACGAGCCCATCGGCGTTTTCCATCAAGACGTAGAGCTTGTTGAGGACGCCGATGATTTGGAATTGCTGCTGATCGTTGCGCGTCGATTGCACTGTTGTCTGCGCAGCATGTGGCTTGTGAGATCCCTCAGCGTCTTCGCGCTTCGAAATGACACGCTCAGGAGTTGGAAATGTTTCGAAAGTTAACGGTGCGGGCGGCGCAAGATCGACAATTGGCTGTTGCGGAATTTCCGGAACAGCAACTGCCGGCGCGCGAAATTGCTGCTGCCAATCGCTACGGCCGCTTTCTAGCGTGCGCCGAACTGCTGCGACGATCGCTTCGCGCACGCCGGCCGGATCGCGAAAACGCACTTCGCGTTTTGCCGGATGCACGTTTACATCCACCGCCGCCGGATCAAGATCGACAAAAAGAAACGTGACGGGAAATTGTCCTTTCATGAGCGCGGTGTGATAACCTTCGCGCAGCGCCAGGTTCAGCACCGCATTTTCGACCGCGCGCCCGTTCACGAAAACAAGTTGCTGCGCGCGAGTTTGCCGGCTCACACCCGCTTGCCCGATCCAACCGCTGATTCGGACCTTCGCGGAGTCGTTAGGCGCTTCGATTTCAAGCAAACGTTCGACCAGCTCGCTTCCGTACAAATCACGCAGACGATCGCGAAGCGTCGTCGCTGCAGGCAATTGAAAGACCACGCGATCGTCGCGCACAAAAACGAAGGCGATTTGCGGATGACCGCTCGCCTGCAAATGCAATTGATGTTCGATGTTTCGGCTCTCGGTATTTTCCGAGCGAAGAAATTTTCGGCGCGCGGGCAAATTGTAAAAGAGCGAGCGCACTTCCACTTGCGTTCCCGGCGCTTCGCCGCCTGCGCGCACCACGTCGATCTTGCCGCCGTTGACGACGATCTCGGTGCCGGCGATGGCGTTTGCTTCGCGAGTCGTTAGGCGAAAACGCGAGACGCTCGCGATGCTCGGCAGTGCCTCTCCGCGAAAACCGAGAGTGCCGATGGCGGCAAGATCGGCGGCCGAACGAATCTTGCTCGTGGCATGCCGTTCGAGACAAAGCAGCGCGTCGTCGCGATCCATTCCACAGCCATCATCGACGACGCGCATGAGTGAAATTCCGCCGCGCTGAATGTTTATCTCGATCTTGCGCGCGCCGGCATCGATGCTGTTTTCGACCAGCTCTTTGACGACGGAGGCCGGCCGTTCGACCACTTCGCCCGCGGCCACTTGGCTGGCCACGGTTTCAGAAAGCAGTTGGATCCGGCTCATTCCATTTTGGATTTTAGATTTTGCATTTTGGATTGCGAAGAAAAACGCTCTGCGAGTCGCCCCTTACCGTGGTTTGACTTGCGAGGACGAAGCTATAATTTCGAATGATTGATGATCACCGTCACCGACAACGCCGTGCGAGAGCTTCGTTCGCTCTTGGAAACGCGAAACGAGCGCAAGGGATTGCGCGTGCAAATCGCGAAGGGCGGCTGCTCCGGTCTGCGATATGAAATGTCGCTCGATGACAAGAAGCCCGACGACGTGGTGATGCAGCGCGACGACGTGGAATTTTTTGTGGACGCAGAGAGCGCGGCGCTGCTCGAGGGCGCGACGCTCGATTTTCGCGAGGGCCTCACCGGAACCGGCTTTCACATCGTGAATCCGAACGCGGCGCGTACTTGCGGTTGCGGCACGTCTTTCGAAGCGGCGCGACCTGCTTAGACCTGTGCGTTACGATCGCCTCGAGACCGATCGCGATCTTTACCGGTTCGACGAGCCGTATGGCCGGCCGCGGCGACGAACGAACTTTTTCGCGTGGACCGTCGCCATTCTTCTATTTACCGGCTTCGCTTTCGCCGCGTGGCTCGGAAGTTTTTACATCTTCGGTCAACCGGAGCGGCCCGACAGTTATCGCATTTTAAAGAAGCTGCACAAAATCGAGCAGCCGAAACGTTTTGAATTGACGGTCGCGCCGGCCGGCGAGTTCTTGAGTGCGAAGCAGCTTTACGATCGTTACGCCGCGATGGTGCCGGCGGAGTTGGCGGAAAGGAACGCGGAACTGACGCGTAATTACATTCGCAATTATCAGCAGGTGCGCGGCCTCGTGCCATACGTGGTCGGACGCTTCACCATCATGGAAGCGCGCGAGCTAACATCGACAGAAATTTTCACGTCGGGCATGGTCGCGCTCACGTCGTCGGTCGATCACGGCGAACTTCTCATGGAGCACGTTTATCCCGCCGAAGCGCAAGATGTGCCGCTCATGCTACAAACGTTGGTGCCCGGTTTGGAAATCAAACTCGAGCGGACACACGACCTTTCCTCGGTGATTCATGCGGAACGGCTGGCCGATGGCCGCGTCATGATCACGACGATTCCGTTACTCTACGGAACTTACACTGTCACGCATGGCACCGGTACTTTTACTCTCGAACCGCCGCTCGATCTAAATCTGGAGGCCGGCTGGCCGGTCTTCAAAGAATCGAAACGCCGTCTCGCCGAAGTGCATTACGACAGTTATCGCACGCAAGTTGCGCCGCAAGGCCAGAACGCGCCCATCACCGGTCTGGCTCAGACAGCTTCTTCTCCTCCTGCGCAAAATGAATTGATCCCAGTAGAGAAGGCGCAGCCGATCGCAACGCCGCAAGTCGCTGTTGTTCCGCCGAAAAATCAGAAAGGCAAACCGACTCCGCCACCGAAAGGAACCAAGCTAGCGAAGAATCAGAAAGCGACACCGGCACCGGAAGTTTCTCGCGCGCCGGTCGCAGTCGCCGAAAAACCGAATGTCGCTGCGCCTGCTCCAACGCCTGTCGTTACATCCGCGAGCAAACCACCGCCGCCGCCGCCGCCAGTTGCATCCACGCCCCCTACTGTCGCAGCAGTACCGCCGGCCGCAGCGTCCGCACCACCGGTTCAAGTTTTGCCGGCGAAACCGGTTACGGGCGAAGCACTCGCGTCGACGGCTGGCGTCGCAAACTGGAAAACTTTTCCGCCTGGGAAGATGCCCGCCGGTCGTCTCGTCGGGGCAAATGATTTAAAGGAGCTCGCAGATCGCGGCATCGTCGGCGAGCGCTATTATTTAAGAGGAC
>CATPCN010000029.1 GCA_955652855.1 uncultured Chthoniobacterales bacterium
ACTTTCTCGGTAATCATCCGGGCGGCTTCGCGGCGATTGCGCTTGACGGCAAAGGGGCGGCTTATTTGTCCGGCTCTGTCGGCAGCTCCGGTTTCCCGGCGACCGCCGGTGCCTTCCAGACCATCTACGGCGGTGGACAGTCGAATGCTACGGTCGCCAAGATTGACTTAGGTAGTTTGCCAGACCCTGTCGCCATCGTTACCGATTCCCCGCTTCCGAACGCAACCGTGAGCATACCCTATTCCCTGCGCCTCATGGCGCAAGGCGGGGCTCTGCCTTACGCCAATTGGATTGTCGCTGCCGGTCCGCTGCCTGCTGGCCTCACGCTGAGTCCCAATGGTCTTCTTGGCGGAACTCCGACCGTGGCCGGGAGCTTTGCGTTTACCGTTCAGATGTCCGATGGATCTGGAATCGTCGCGACGAGGCAGTTTGTGTTGGTCGTTGACCCAGCACCGCCCCCCCTTCTTATCGCTACCGATGCGCTGCACTCCGGAACTGTCGGCATCTCCTATGCGCAGCCTCTTGTAGCGACGGGCGGCACTCCTCCTTACACCGGATGGCAGGTAAGTTTTGGCAACCTGCCGCCGGGATTGGCACTGAGTTCTGGTGGAGTCCTTTCCGGGACGCCCACGCTCGCCGCTCTCTTCACTTTTCGGGTGCAGCTCGCCGACAGCAATGGCATCGTAGCCTCTAAGGCCTTCCAGCTTACGATCAGCCCGGCAGGCACTTTGACAATTAGCACAACCTCCCTGCCGCCTGCGACTGTCGGCATCGCCTACAGTCAGACCTTGAGTGTCGCCGGTGGCACCCCGCCATATGGCAACTGGAGGGTACTCAGCGGATCATTGCCCGGCGGTCTGAGCCTGACCGCCAATGGCGTCGTCAGCGGCACGCCGACCTCGGCCAGCGGCTCGCCGTATAACGTGACTCTGCAGGTAAGCGATGCCAATGGTGCAACAGCGTCGGCTCCCTTTCAAATCACCGTACTCGATTCTTCCACTGGGACAATTCAGATTACCAGCCTTTCGCCGAATTCCGTTCCCATGCTCGACGGTGATTTCGAGGCTGTTATAAACGGCCGCGGATTCACAACTGACGCGATTGCATTGTGGAATGGCGCGCCATTGCGAACGATTTTCGTGAGCACGTTAGCCCTGCGCGCGATAATCGATCGCGAGTTCCTCACGGCTCCCGGAACGGCTGCTGTTTCCGTCACCTTGCCCGGAGGCATCAACTCAAACGCGGTAACGTTTTCGGTAGGATTACCTCCTGATAACGCGCCGGTAATTACAGCAGTGAGCCCGGCGAACGTGTTAGCCGGATCACCAGCCTCGCCGATTACAATTCTCGGCCGAAATTTTCAGTCCGCTTCACAGGTGCGATACAACGGCCGACCTCTCATTTCAACCTTCAAATCCAACACCGAGCTCTCGGCCACTATCCCCCAGGAACTCATTACGCAGCCTGGCACTGCCGCGATTGCCGTTACGAGTCCGCCAAACCTCCTCTCCGTCCCCTTCGTCATTGGCATCGTTGGCATCTTCACAAACCCCGATCCACCTCTTCGGTTTCGGGTGCTTGCCGGCACGGCGGAACCGGTTGTTCAATCGGTACAGGTCGGGGGCACAAGCCCAAATGCGACATTTACCATAGTTGGCACCGCTGATCGATGGCTTAGCACCACGACTAATAGTAATCGGCTTCCGGCCCTATTGACCGTCTCGGTTACAGTTAATGGCCTGGTGCCCGGAGACTATGCCTCACGAATTCTTCTTCAATCCCCGGGCAGCCCCAATGTCGAAATTCCTGTCAATCTCACTGTCCAGCCTGTCCTGGGAAGTGCTTTTGAGGTGCAGGCCCCCGCGATGCGGTTCACGCTGACGAACGCACCGAACGTTCAAAATTCCTTGATACGGCTCATTGTGGTGCAAAGTCACGCCAGCCAGGATCTGAGTGTTCGCACCACCAGCAAACAGGGAAGCAGCTGGCTGAGGACATACCCCGACCACGCGACGGTAAGCCAGGGACAGAGCATCGAAATACAGGTATCAGTCATTCCCGACCAGTTGCCAGGGGGCATAGCGTGCTGCAGAACGCTTACCGATTCAATCCTCGTCACAGCGGGCGTTCAGAGCCAGGAAATCCCAATTACCGTCATCATCTCCGATTCGTCTCAACCTCAGCCGGTCCCTTCGACGAATGCAATAACCCTACACACGTTGCGCGGGCAAAACAGTCTCGATTCCCGGGACTTCCTCCTTTACAATGCAGGTTTGGCACCGCTGAACTGGGCGGCATCAGCTGAAGGCACGGCCATAGACGTTACTCCCATTTTCCCGCTCACACCTCTCGCCTCTGGTGGACATGACACTCTGACAGTCTTTACGAGACCTAATGTCGCTCAGTTTTATAGCACGGCACCCGTCGAGCATGTCAATTTGCGCTACGGTGATCAGGGCGATCAGATCAATGTCTATACCGTGTTGTGGGGAAAACCGAGGTTGCCTCCACGGGCAGATCTTGCCGGTATTATTCTGGGCCCTCCGGGGTTGGAAAGTCAGAAGGTTAAGCTCACGAATTCTACTTCTGACGGCGTTGCGTTTTCAGTGAGCAAGAAGCCCGACTGGGTATCGGTGAATACATCTTCCGGTCAGATTCCGGGTAATAGTACGTCTGAACTGACATTCACCACAACCGGCCATGATGGTTCTGCATCAGACGTCATTACCATCGAGTTCCCTAATTATTATAACGATAACCAGCCGCTCTACGTGAATATCGACGTCAAATACCTGCCACCACTGGTTGCGGGTAGTAATCTGACCGCGCGCAGTGGACCGCGAGTCAGTGGATGTACTGCCGGTCGGATTTCTGCCGTTTTTATTCAACCCGAGAATTTATTTCAGGCGACCGTTGGCATTCCGGTTGACGTGAGGGCGGCCATTGTCGATGACTGCGGACAACAACCTGTTTCGGCTAGTGCCATTGTGACTTTTTCCAGTGGCGAACCCGGTCTGGCGTTGACCCGGTGGCCGGATGGCACGTGGCGCGGTGTCTGGCAACCCTCCGCGGAATCAGGGTTGGTCAGCGTGCGGCTTGCGGCGGCAGCACCCGGCGTTCAGGATATCGCTCGGACAATCATCTCAGGGACGATTGCGGCGTCAAGTTCCATTCCCATCGTTTTGCAGAACGCCCTGAGCAACGCTGCGAGCCAACTGGGCACGAACGCTACGGTCGCACCCGGCGAGATGCTGTCAATCTACGGCCAGAATCTCGCAATTCAGACGATGAACGCGGCGGACGGAATTC
>CATPCN010000030.1 GCA_955652855.1 uncultured Chthoniobacterales bacterium
ATTTTCTACCACCCCGTCATGGCCCGAAGGAAAAAGATAAGCACACCGATGGTCACGAGCGCGAGCGGGGCGCGCGCGAGAAATTTCGTTACCCCATCAAGACTCTGACCGCGCCGAGATTGCATAAATGCGACCAAAGCCAGGATAAGCCCGATGCAGTAACAGCTCACCGCAACGGTGGCGGCGGTCTGCGGAGTCCAGCCCGTTGGGGAACGATGAAGCGCACCGCTCAATAGACCGAGCCCAAGAAAGAAAAGCGACGCGAGCCCAATTTTGCGCAGGTGATTCATATTGCCACCTGCTTAAGCGAAGTGGCCCAATCCGGCAAATTCGGCAGGAATTCCGGACAGTCAGCGGTTCAAATCATTGGCGATTTCGGTGAATTGGGCGAGGGCGGCTTATCGAAAGTCGGGATTGGCACCTTAGCGTTTTCGACGACTCGGCCTGCCTGGCTTTCCGAAAACTGTCGAGATGATACCTGCTACCGCGGCTAAGGACTCGAACGCTTGGAGGATTTGCTTTCGATTGTCATACAGGAACTGACCAGCTTGCTTCGCCTTTTTCGCGCTCGCCTTTGCTAGCTTTGTAACGCGCTTCGATTTTCGAGGACGGGCCACAGGCGTATTTTAACTCTTTTCGCTCCCGGATTCAACAATATCGATCTCTTCGGCGGTCCGTTGTCTCGTTGTCTGCGGTCTGTCGTCAGTTTCTGTGTAAGTTTGATCCCGCGCCGTTTCCTTTGACAGTCGTCTAGGCAAATTTTTGACTAGATGCGGGCAAGGTACGCTGCGCAATATAGCGAGCGTATGAAGCTGTGCTGCCTGATCTGCCTCGCGTTCGTCTGCGTTGCGCTGTGCAACTGCCAAACCTACGGCAACAAAACGCTAGACGATCCGCGCAAATATTTAAACCTGCGCGAAGGGAAATCGACCAAGCTGGACATCTATCAAGTGTTTGGGCAACCGCAGGACGTGGATTATTCCAATGATCGCTCGCAGTCCATGTGGACGTACTTCAAAGTGGAAACGTCGCCCAACGCTTGGAGCTATGTGCCGTACATTGGCATGATCGCGGGTGGCACGAACGAGGAGGCAACGAAGGTGTATTTCTTCTTCGATTCAGAGCGTCGTCTGATACGAACGCAAACGAACAAGACCTCCGACTCGGAGAACGAATGGGTTGGGATGGGCCGGGTCATGTCGAAAGGCAAGGGCGATGAACGAGCGGAGCGAGTGGAAGCCGAAATGGCAGAGATCGGTAAACCATTCGATAGGAAGGCCGCTCATCGAGTAAAATTCGTTCGATAGGAAGCCGGGCTTCAGAGCGACTTACTTCTTCAAGTCAGCGGCGATTTCGGCAAATTGGGCCCGGGCGGCTTGCCTCCTTCGCGATGGCTACGGCGGGCCAGGGGAAGTCTTCGATCATTTGTCGATGTAACGATTCAACTCTTTAACGGTTCAACGTGCCGCAGGCTGGATGTCAAATGTTTAGATCTGACCCATTTCTCATTCCTCGATGGCTGTGGAGGTTAAATCTGACCGATTTTGCTTAGCGGAAAAAGGCGATCTCGATAGCCGATTCGTCGAAGCCAGAGTGCTTCCGAAGTTCAAGGTGGCAAGCAATCTCAATGATATGATCGCCGTGCCCGCCACTACCATCTTTGAGATTGAATGGTCGTATCCGGTATGCCCAGACGTCGTTGAGACGGCATATTTCAAACAATAGGTCCTGATCTGGCTCTTGAATCTCCGAGCCGCGAATCCTGAAATGTTCTTTAATTTCGATTTCTTCTTTGACTTGCACATTGAGAGTGCCAGGAAACAACTCTTCTCCAGTTGCGTGTTTGAAGACTCCAGGGAATCGAGTCATCCGTTTCGTAAAGTCGCCGCTGCCGTTGTGCAGGCTCCCTTCGACGATTTTCATATGGTTCCCGATTCGCTAGGCAGCTTTCTCGAAATCCTTTAAGGAAACTTCTGCTTTAAGGTAAGTGATCAACGCATCGCGTTCCGGAGCGGAAAGTGCTGACAACGCTGCGTGGAGATTTGGATCACGGGCTCGTAATTCAGGGAACCTACCGAGCTCAAGTAACTGACGACTCGTTGGATCAAGTAGAAACGCGACAAAAAGGGTTCGCAGCTCGCGACTATGCACGGCATCTATATTTTGAGTAGCCACGAAGCGCTCATAGGCTTCGTTGGCTAATTGTTCGCGCGTTGGGATTGCTGGAATAACGCCAAAGATCTTTGCAAGAATTTCGCGAAGACTGGGAGAACGATCCGTTTTGTAAACTTCTTGCAGCTTGGGCAGGTTCCAGAATTCTTCCGGCTTCTCGAAAAGCAGGCGCCGAATTCGTTCTTCCACCGCGGGCCAGTCTTCGGCATCGAAGGCATCGCGTAGAATCCCATCTGAAGCGACAGCGTCATTTGCTTGATGTGCGAAGCGATCGCGGTACATCTCGCGATCAATTCGCATTCCGAACATGCCGACCTCATCACGCGCCACATCTTTGATCGGATCGGGTGAGGTGCTTGTAAGGGTGTCGATGCGGATCCCGCCACCTTCGCCTCCGTCATTCGGACTAGGAGGAAGCGGCTCGCGAGGCGGAGTCAACTTCTGATCGTAATCGAAATCTTCTTCGAAGTATTCGCAGTTGGCG
>CATPCN010000031.1 GCA_955652855.1 uncultured Chthoniobacterales bacterium
GATACTCGGGATAAACTAACTCCAGCGCTTTAGCAGCCGCGCGCCAATCTCCGCTCTCAAAGGCTTTCTTAATCTCCAGCAGCGCTGTCTCACGGAAGCGCTCTCGTGACTCGGCCAAACGTTGTTCGAGTTCGGGACTGTCTTTACGCCAGTCGTTGAGCGTGCTGACGCCTATGCCAGCAACGGCGCAAGCGCCTTTAATTGGCATTCCATTGGCCAAGGCAGAATAAAGACGGTTGAGCGTTTCTTCGTTGTACTTCGTAGGGCGCCCAGGCTGCCCTCGATCATCAACGACGTTGATTGTTTCCTCTACAACTACACCGTTGCCGTTGCCTACGACTGTCATGGTGCGCATTTCGGTATTTGCCTCGCGTTATGAGAACGTAAATCACGGAAAAGCCCTGTGCCGGGAAATGGCTGCCCTCTTTTGCCAAAAAGATGTAACAACGTTACAAATCGCTGTTTCACGAGGGAAAGGCTATGCAATGCAGGACATAACATGGTTGTTACGTTACATCCCTCTAAAGAAAACGGTTCTCATTGGTGAAATCATTCGTTTTGTAACATCGTTACGTCTTTTGGAGACTCCCGAGGCGGGCAGTAGCGTTTCCACGCTTCCTCAAAATCATCTAGCAGGTAGCCGCGGGCAGTAGGGTTGTCGGGGACTCGGATCGCACGCGCCCTGATGTTGAAAGGCTTGAGCAGTCTCGCGAGCTTCGCTGCGGGTCCGCGAATCTTGTCGCCTTTTACATCGTGTTCCCACCAACCGGGCCAGGGAGCGTCAGTCTCTTGATCAACTAACTGCTCAAGCAAATGCGCCGTCGTGAAACGATCAGGGTTGCCGTCCGCCTCAAATATGTCGCGAATTGCGGAGAGAAGCTTGACTCCAAGACTGTCATCTTCGTTTTCATTTGCAGCGCAAAGGGATGCTAAAGCTTTTCGCGCGCGGTCCGGCCATTCACCGCCAGCTAGATCCGCAATCGCCAGTAACGGCTCGCAAATGTCCGCCTGTCGATCACTCAATTCATCTGGAATGCTCGGACGGGACGCGCGGAGAGTTTCAATCTGACCTTCGCCTTTTGACCAGGCCTCTAGCGCAGCCGCGATTGGCGCAGCGACAGCTTCAGCGTCACGTTTGCGAAAACGTTCTACTGATTCATCCCGCGATTTGCGAATCAATCGAATTGGGATGCAGCGATCACTGATAGTGTCGGGCAACTTGCCTATACCGGCGAAGGCTTTCGCGCAGAACACTGCGAAACGTTGCACCGTGAAAGTGTTGCCTTGGGGAACGCATCGCGGAACGCTTGCCCTTCGTTCGAATCCAGCATTTAAGAGCGCCCGTAGAGATTCCTTCCGGTCATCTTTGCCGTTACTGAAAAGGGCGTCTACTTCATCGAGCAGCAGTGTTGGTCTATCCCTCTCGATCTCTCGGAATAATACGGCTTCGCTCGGAGATATGGCGCGCCACGCTTTAGGTGTTACTAGCTCTAAGCAATCCAGTACCCGGCTCTTGCCGCATTGCTTCTCGGGCGAAAACGGGTGGAGATAGGGCGTGTAATCGAATGCGTCTAGCGCCCAAGTATGAACGGCCCATAACGCGATTACGATTGGCTGCCCGGGTAAAGGGAAAACAACGTAGCGCTTGAAATATGTGCAGACGTCATCGAGCAGCGTCGATAACTCTGGCGCTGATGATCCATTCAGCGCGCTACCAGGGTTAAGTCGATCCAGAGTATTGGGTGCTCCAACATCGTCTTTTCCATTCGTTCCGGTTTGCTCAAGAACAACGTTAAAAAAAGGTTTAGAAAGAGTGTCGCTCACGCCAGCACCCCGCTTTCAACTGCCATGCCCTTTGATGCCAGCAGCTCAGCTATCTGTTCAGGTCCGACTTTCTCGACTCGATAAAGGTCGTTGAAATCTTTGTATGGAGCGCATTGAACAACTACCACCTTGCGGCAGAGAGTCGTTAGTTTCGTTGCAAAGCAGTTGTCCCCATCCCACCAACTACGACCAGCCGCGTCTGCGTCAGCTAGAACAAGGCAATTGACTCCAGCAGGCCAAAACTTTTGGTAGTATTTCAGGAAGGTATTAACTCCCGCCACGCCACGAATCCCAATTAAGCCAACGCCCGCAGGCCACGAGCAGCCGTTGCACAACCAGCCCGCAGCAAGTCCAAAAGATATTGCGTCGAATTGTCCTTCTGTGATGACAAGCAGATTTGCGGTGTCAAACTCGCCTAGAATGTACGGAAGCGCTGGCGTTTGCTGTGCGTGCTCTTTTTCATTAGGAACGAAGCGCCACTCCGCTCTTTCTTCGTTCCTGGGTTTAAGTCGAATGTGATAGCCGATAGGACGCGTGACAGTCGCTCATGTTTACAAGGTGTGGCCGATTGATTTAAGGTTGCTTCGGATTTCTCCGCTCAACTTCTCACTCTCGGCAAGCTGCTCAGAAAGTTCCTTTGTCAGCCGCTGCATTTTCTCCTCAAACGGCTCGCCGTCATCGTCGAGTTCGCCCGTGCCCACGTAGCGGCCAGGCGTAAGCGCGTAGCCGGCGGCGCGCACGTCGTCGAGTGACGCCGTTTTGCAAAAGCCTACGATGTTCTCCTGCGAGCCGGCGCGCCGCCGATATTGGTGATACACGTTGGCAATCTCCTTGATCTCCGCCTCCGAAAGTTCCTTCTGCTTACGCGAGCCTTCGATGAGCTTGGCCCTCTTCCTCGCATCAATGAAAAGGATTTCGTTTTGTCGCAAGCGGTAAACCGGGTTGCCCCTTCGATTCTTGGAGAGAAACCAGAGCGAGCAGGGAATGCCGGTGTTGGCAAAAAGTTTTTCCGGCAGTTGCACGATGCAGTCCACGAAACCGCCCTCCACCAGCGCCTCGCGCGCGGCGCGTTCCTCGCCAGTGTTGCTGCCCATCGCTCCGTTGGCCATCACGTAACCCGTCGTGCCGCCGTCCCGAAGATGATGGAGAAAGTGCATCATCCACATATAATTCGCGTTTTTCGCGGTCAGTCCCACGCGACGATTGCCGATTTGGAGCCGCGCGTCCTTGGGATCAATGCGGTCCGCGCCCCAGCCTTTCTCGCCTTTCGAGCCGTCGTTAAATGGCGGATTGGCGATGACGAAATCGGCTTTCAAATCCGGGTGCTGGTCGTTGTCGTAGGAATTACCGAGGCGGATGTCGCCATCGAGACCGTGGATGAAAAGATTCAGGCGGCAGAGACGGTATGTAAAATCTTTGCTCTCCTGACCGAAGAAGGAAAGTTTGCCCCTCCGCTTCGCGAAATGATCACTGTGGACAAACATGCCACCCGAACCGCAGCACGGGTCGAACACCTTGCCCTCGGTCGGCTCTAGCATAGCCACAAGGACCTTCACGATGCTGGCCGGGGTGAAGTATTCGCCACCGCGCTTTCCCTCGGACGAAGCAAATTCGCCGATGAAATATTCATAAACGCGCCC